>CAYNSL010000077.1:9357-16529 GCA_964399755.1 uncultured Chitinophaga sp.
CAGCTCACAGCTTCTCTTTGTATCTTGCAGCGCAATGGCAACATTACAATTCAGATTGCAGCATACCGATAAAGGTTCAAAAGCAAGGGCGGGCACCATCACAACAGATCACGGCGAGATCAGGACTCCCATTTTCATGCCCGTAGGTACGGCGGGGAGCGTGAAAGCCGTAACACAGCAGCAACTGCTGGAAGATGTACAGGCGCAGATTATCCTCGGCAATACTTATCATTTATACCTGCGGCCGGGACTGGATACGCTGGAAAAAGCGGGGGGACTGCACCGGTTCAGCGGGTGGAGCAGGCCCATCCTTACCGACAGCGGGGGTTACCAGGTCTTTTCATTATCGGGCACCAGGAAAATCAAAGAGGAGGGCGTCACTTTCCAGTCGCATATCGACGGGTCGCGGCATTTGTTTACGCCGGAGAACGTCATGGATATCCAGCGCAGCATCGGCGGCGATATCATCATGGCCTTCGATGAATGTCCGCCGGGCGGGAGCGACCGCAAATACGCGCAATCAAGCATGGCGCTCACGCACCGCTGGCTCGACCGGTGTATCGAACGGTTTAATAGTACAGGGGATAAATACGGCTATACGCAGCACCTCTTTCCCATCGTACAGGGAGGCACTTTTAAAGACCTGCGGAAAGAATCCTGCGAATATATCAGCTCCAAAAATGCGGGGGGCAATGCCATCGGCGGATTAAGCGTTGGTGAACCGGAGGAACTGATGTACGAGATTTGCGACTGGTGCTGTGATCACCTGCCCCGGGAAAAACCGCGATACCTCATGGGCGTCGGCACGCCCTGGAATATCCTGGAATGTATCGGCATGGGGGTCGACATGTTCGATTGCGTGATGCCTACCCGCAACGGGAGAAACGCGATGCTTTTTACCACGCAGGGCGTCATCAATATCGACAATAAAAAATGGGAACAGGATTTTTCACCGATCGATGAAGGATTGGATTGCCACCTGAGCCGTTTTTACAGCAAGGCCTACCTGCGCCACCTGGTGAAGGCGAAAGAAATACTGGCACTCACCATCGCCAGCGTGCATAACCTCGCGTTTTATCTCTGGCTGGCGGGGCAGGCGAGGGAACATATTATCGCCGGGGATTTTTCTTCCTGGAAAAATGAAATGATGGAACGGGTAAGGAGGAAACTGTAGGGGAGTGAGCCGCCTCCCCGGTGTCAGCTATCCGGCATCCGGCATCCAGTTCCCCGCATCTGCAACCACGCCAGACTCCCGGCTACTTTCACATTCTTCCAACCATTTTTCTTCTACTTTTGAGCCGGATTTATGCGAATACTCGACTGGTACATACTGAAAAAATTCCTGAGCACTTTTGTGTTCTGCATGTTGTTGTTTACCGTGGTAGCGGTGGCGGTTGACAGCAGCGAAAAGACCGATGATTTCGTGCGGGCCAACCTCGGCACCATGGGTATTATCAAACAATATTATCTCGGGTTCGTGCCCTGGATCTGGAGCCTGCTGTTCCCTCTTTTCGTTTTTATCGCCGTGATCTTTTTTACCAGCCGCATGGCCTCCCGCTCCGAAGTGATCGCCATCCTGGCCAGCGGCACCAGTTATAACCGGTTTCTGCGCCCCTATATTTTCGGCGGCGTATTGCTGGCGGGCCTGCTCTGGGTAGGCAGCCGGTACTGGATCCCCCGGGCCAACGCGATCAGGAGTAATTTCCAGAGCACCTATATCGACCGTAACGATCCCAGCAAGAATATGAACTACGGGAGCTGTTACCAGTGTTTCTACCTGCGTACCGACTCAAATACGTTTGTGGGTATCCGTGACTTTGACACGGGCACCCGATCCGCGCGCGGATTTTTTATGGAACGTATCAAAGACAATAAAGTGGTGTACAACCTGCGGGCCGAACTGCTGCGCTGGGATACGGCCGTCGGGAAATGGCAGCTGGTGAATGCCGCGGAGCGCACCCTCGACAGCATGGGAGAGAAACTTCAATTTCATTCCACCCTGCATATCCAGCTTACGCTTAAACCCGGCGAACTGCGAAAGGATTATTACCTCAAGGATAAACTCACCACGCCCGAACTCGTATCCTATATCCGACAGGAAGAACAGCGGGGCACCGAAGGGCTGAATACCCTGAAAGTGGAGCGATACCGGCGAACCGCGACGCCGGCCGCAGTGTTATTGCTGACCATGATCGGGGCCGTCATCGCCAGCCGGCGAACTAGGGGCGGGAGCGGTATGCACCTCGCGCTCGGCATTGTGATCGCCGCATTTTTTATCGTCTCCGACCGGTTCTCCACCGTATTTGCTACCAAGGGGCATTTCCCGCCCTTCCTGGCAGCCTGGCTTCCGGTCATTGTTTTTACGGGCGTGGCGGTCTGGTTGTACCGTAAAACACCGAAATGATCCGCTGGTCAGGTATTGGTTCCGGATCTGCCTGTAGCATCTGTTTAACGATTTATTCCCCCGGGAACCCTGATACAAAACACGAAACTATCTAACCAAAATCATCCCGGTTTTGCATGCAGGGAGGGGGCTTTTTCATAATTTTACCCTCCCTAAATCATTATACCATTTTTCAATTTATCTGTTATGGGAATCGTAAAAGACCGGTTTAAGATCAAATCCGAACAAATTGCCGCCGAGATCAAAGAATTACTGAAAGAGCACGGGAATAAAGTGATCGGGGAGGTACAGCTTTCACAGGTTTACCAGGGTATGCGCGGTATCACCGGGCTTGTGACGGAGACATCCCTGCTCGATGCGCAGGAAGGGATCCGCTTTCGCGGCTATTCGATCCCCGAATTGCGCGAGAAACTGACCAAGGCACCGGGCGGTTCCGAACCGCTGCCGGAAGGATTGTATTACCTGATGCTGCTGGGCGAACTGCCCTCCGACGAAGACGTGCACCACCTGAGCTCGGTATGGCAGCGTCGCAGTCACGTTCCCAACCACGTGTTCGCCACCATTGAGGCCCTGCCGGTGAATACGCACCCGATGACGCAATTCGTGATCGGGGTAATGGCCCTGCAGACCGAGAGCCAGTTTGCCAAAAAATATGCGCAGGGACTGAATAAAAAAGAATACTGGGAAGCGGTATTCGACGATACCATGGACCTGATCGCGCGCCTGCCCCGCGTGGCGGCTTATATCTATCGCCGCAAATATAAAGGCGGAGATCATATTCAGCCGAACGGGTTGCTGGACTGGGCCGGCAATTACGCGCACATGCTGGGTTATGAGGATGAAAGTTTCAAAGAACTGATGCGTCTGTACATGACGATCCATGCCGATCATGAAGGAGGAAATGTATCCGCACATACCGTGCACCTGGTAGGCTCCGCACTGAGCGATCCCTACCTGGCTTATGCTTCGGGGATGAACGGACTCGCCGGTCCCCTGCACGGACTGGCCAACCAGGAAGTGATCAAATGGATCTTCGAGATGCAGGATGAATTAAAAACAAAGCAACCGACCAAAGAGCAGATTGCCGAGTATGTCAAGAAAACACTGAGCGAGGGAAAAGTGGTGCCGGGTTATGGTCATGCCGTATTACGCAAGACGGATCCGCGTTTCACCGCGCAGATGGAGTTCGGCAAAAAACACATGCCCGACGATCCGCTGGTGCAAACGGTATGGAATATTTATGAAACGGTGCCGCCCATCCTGCAATCACTGGGAAAAATCAAAAACCCCTGGCCCAATGTGGATGCCCACAGCGGCGCCCTGCTGGAACACTACGGGTTGGTGGAATACGAATACTACACGGTCATGTTTGCCGTTAGCCGCGCCCTTGGCGTACTCGCCAGTCTCTGCTGGGACCGCGCCCTCGGCTTCCCGATCGAAAGACCCAAGTCGGTAACCACCGACCAGGTGAAATTGTGGCTCGAAGGCAAGGATAATATCTGGGGAGAATAATAAGTCGGGGCAGGTCGGTTGGCTACTCAATCTGCTGCTGCAGCAACAAAGCCGTACAGGCATTGGCCAGCAGGAATCGTTCTTCCGGATCAGTTTTACCCAGGAATACCATTCCGTTATCCATTAGCGAAACCGCCGCGACGGCCCGGCCCTGCGGGTTGCGGAATTCAAAACCCACGCTCCCGGCGAGAATATTTCCTGACTTGCCGTTTTTTTCAAGCCTGGTTACGGGTACAAGGGTATAAAATTCCTTCCTGTTTTTTGCCAGTACCCCGGTATAGCTTTTCGCCTTAGCCTGTGCCGCCTGGTTATCGAGCATCAGGTGCCAGGGGCTTTCATCGGTATTCATAAAAAGCTGCACATAATAGATACTGCTGGAGCGGCCACCCAGACCGGCCAGGTCGAGCGCGATATTGAGAATGCTGTTCTCGCTTTTTCCCACCTGCAGGTCTTTGGCCTGGAAGCGGGAAACACAAAATGCCTCGGCCCTGTTTTTGCCATCCGACAAGGTAAAATTGATCGTCTGTCTTCTGTTGATATATTCCGTAGAGATGATATTCACCCATTCGTCCTGCGCCGTACCGCCCCAGCCGATACCGCTGCGGGAGGAACTTCCTTTTGTCCAGGAGCGTTTTACCTGGGTGGTCCTGTATTCCCCGAAACTCAATTTCTGATTGATGAGGATTCCCTGCCGGCCCCTGACGGTATATTCGTCGTGGTTCGACTTTAATTCCCCGCTGACCGCTAATTTAAAAGGGCTGCACCCGGCTACAATGACAATGCAAAACAAAGCGTAATAAATCCGTTTCATGGCTGATGATTTTGTCCGTTCAGGAGGCAAATTATATACAACTTACTGTTAAGAACAACCTAATCTACATGAACCGGCAGAGTTGAAGATGGATTGAAAAAAAGGGGGAACAAATTGTAAACAGCGGCTTGCCGGAAAGGATATTATTTTCCCGGATTACAGGGCCTTTCAAGGGTTTAGCATACGGGTAAGGGGTTTATCAATAAAAGGAATGATCAGTGATGACTGAAAAGATCAGCCATATTCTCCTTATTGAACTTTGTAATTTCTATGATCGCCGCATCATGCCGCAGCATCGGGGGAACGACCCGGAGCGCTTCTTCTTTATTATTAAAATCACTGATAAACCATGATTTGTGCACCCCGTCGTTGCAACCCCAGTCGGCATTTGACAATAAATGCGAACCCGACTCGAGGAAGATTTTGATAATCTTGGTGCACTCCATCGGGTCAGCTGAATGCGGGATTTCAATTAAATAGGTTGGCATTTGTTTAAGTTTTATTTACAGGCGAATGACTTGTAAGTTACATTTTTTGCATTAATGTTACCGGGTCAGTTCCCCCAAAATGAAAGGGTGAAATGGCCGGGTAATCGCAAACGCGGAATGAATTTATGCATGCCGCTGTCATTGTTGCCGGCAAAACTATTCAAACAAGGGATATACCGGTGACGAACCGGTTGAATTGATAAATTAAGCGATTGAACTGCATTATCATGTTCAACATCCGGGAAAGGGTTAACAGAACGGGTACCGGGAATTCGCAACTGCGTTGTTTGCCGGCAAAAAAAAGGCAGCCCATGGGGCCGCCCTTTATTTTTGCGACGGTTTTATTTCGCAAACACTTCTTTTACTTTTTCTTTCAGACCGCCTGCAAGGCCCGTTGCGGTATCGCCTTTAATAAATGACTCAACTTTGGCGCCGACACCGCCCGGCATTTTGTCTTTCAGAAAAGTAACCAGTGTTTGCACGGCGATATTCGCCTTGGCTGCAGGGATCCCTGCTTTTTCGGAAATCATTTTAATGAGCGCTTCCATATATTCCTCCTTTTTTAAATGTGAGATGCTGATTTGTTTTAAAGATGCCGGTGTATCAGATCTGTCGTTACCCTCATCTTTTTTTGATAATCCATATGAAGGTCTGCAGTTCCATACGGCAAAACCAATGATAGCTGTCACCGCGTAAAATGACACTGATCAAAAAGCGATCGGAAGATCGTCGCCGGGGAAAAAAGACAGGGGGGGATTTTATCAGTTTACATTATTGCATATGGGCATGAAACTTTTCGGGGTGTTTCTTTCACTTTCGAATAAGAAAGGTTGTCGCCCGGGACCGCTATATTATATTCCTTAGCGGGCGGGCTGTTGCCATTCTGAGAAGATAGGCAATTAGGTTTGTCGCCTGCACCAATGTTATAGTACAGGATTTCCCGGATCGAAAATACTCACCACCACATTCCCTTTCTTGTGGAATTGTTCAACATACCGGTGGGCCTCCCGGATCTCTTCCATTTTGTATGTCCGGTCGATGACCGGTTTCAATTTGCCGGCCTCAATGATTTCTTTCAGGAGGAGCAGGTCCTGCAGGTTGGGTTTGGTATTTCTAGTGACAGTTATATATTTTCCGCCGGGCTTGAGTATTTTTTTGCAAGCCCGCCTGCTGGTTTTACCCACCGCATCAAAAATCACGTCATACCGGGTCTCCTGTCCGGTGAAATCCTCTTTTGTATAATCGATTACCCGGTCGGCCCCAAGCGATTTCACTAATGCAATATTCCCGGTACTGCACACCGCGGTGACGGTTGCCCCGAAATACACGGCCAGCTGAACGGCAAAAGTGCCCACGCTTCCCGAAGCACCATAGATTAAAATGGATTGCCCCTTGCTCAGATTTGCTTTCCTTAAAAAGCTTAAAGCGGTTAATCCCCCGGTCGGAACGGTAGCGGCTTCTTCAAATGTCAGGTTTGCAGGTTTCAGGGCTAACAGGCCATTTTCCGGAAAGCATTTATATTCCGCGTAGGCGCCGCCTTTAACACCGCAGGACGCGAATACAGCGTCTCCCGGTTTAAATGATGTTACGGCGCTCCCGGTTTCCCCGATCACGCCGGCTAATTCAAAACCCAGTATCCTGACTTTTCGCGGCTTCAACAAACCATTGAAAAGGCGCACTAAAAAAGGATCGGCTTTTCGCATGCGCCAGTCGCCGGCCGCTACCGAAGTCGCATACACTTTGATTAACACTTCATGGGGAGCGGGAACGGGTTTTTTGATTTCCCTGAACTCCAGTACATCCGGGGTGCCGTATTTTTCATAAACGATCGCCTTCATGCCGCCTGGTTTATTCTTTTAAAATGTTTCTAAAACTAATTCTTTATTGACCATCATGCCGGCTGCCGTACCCGAGGCTACCGCGTTGGCAACCGTACGCATACGCGATGTATTGTCGC
>CAYNSL010000078.1:0-16494 GCA_964399755.1 uncultured Chitinophaga sp.
TCTACCGACGCTCTTCCAAAGCGTTTGTTTATATCTACGATGCCGTATCAAAAAGCCTGGTTAAACTGGATAATGAAAAAGTGATGCATCCCACCCTTTCCCCGAAAGGAAACAAGATCGCTTTTGTGAAAAACAATAACCTCTATCTCTATGACCTCCCGACCCGGAGCACGATCGCGGTAACCACCGACGGGAAATGGAACCAGGTGATCAACGGCAACTGCGACTGGGTATACGAAGAAGAATTCGCCTTCAGCCGGGCCTATGAATGGAGTCCCTCCGGGAATTACCTGGCTTACTACCGTTTTGATGAAAGCCGGGTAAAGGAATACCAGTTTACCCAATTCGACAATGCCTACAACAAGCAATACACCTATAAATATCCCAAGGCCGGCGAGGAAAATTCTAAAGTGGAGATCCATATTTATGATATTGCCGGCAACAAAGACGTAAAAGCCCAGTACGAGGAAGGCGATATTTATATACCCCGGATCAAATGGCTGCGCGACGACAATACCCTCGTCGTATTCTGGATGAACCGTCACCAGGACGACCTGAAACTGCTTGCCACCAGCGCCGTTTCGGGGCAGTCAAAATTGCTGTACGAGGAAAAAAACAAATATTACGTGGAGATCAGCGACGACTGGTGGTTCCTCAAAGACGGCAAGCATTTTATGTTTACCAGTGAAATGGACGGCTTTACCCAGCTTTATCTCTACAGCCTCGACGGGCAATCAAAAACACAGCTCACCCGCGGCCGCTACGAAGTGACCAATGTGAACGGCGTGGATGAAGTCAACCAGCGGGTCTTTTACACCCTCGCCTACCCCCGCCCGATGGACCGCAATGTTTTTGTAACTGATTTTGCCGGCAAAAAAACATACCAGCTTACCCAGGGGGAAATGTGGCATGATATCAGGCTGAACGATTCCTTCACCCAGTTCTATGATTACAGTTCCGATATCAATACACCGCAGGTGGTTACGCTGAACGATATCGTTGTCGACAAAAAGAAAAACATCAGCACCAGGTTTGTCAAAACCGTGAGCGATAACGCCAAACTGAAAGCGAAACTGGCCGAATACGGCGTTAATAAGGCGGAATTCATCCGGGTTCCCAACAGTAAAGGCGACACCCTGAATGGCTTTATGCTGAAACCAGCCGATTTTGATCCTGCTAAAAAATACCCCGTTCTTTTTTGCAATTACGGCGGCCCCGGCTCACAGGAAGTGATCAACCATTTCGGCAGGCTCGGCAATAACTGGAGCCGGATGGGATGGTACCAGCTGCTGGCGCAAAAAGGATTTATCGTGGTGAGCGTGGATAATACCGGCACCGGTTGCCGCGGAGAGGAATTCAAAAAGAAAACCTACCTGCAACTGGGTAAATACGAAATCGAAGACCAGATCGACGCCGCCAAATACATGGCTTCGCTTCCTTATGTCGATAAAAACAATATCGGGCACTGGGGCTGGAGCTATGGGGGATTTATGAGCGCCCTGGCCATCACCAAGGGCAATGAAGCATTCAGCGCGGCCATTTCCGTAGCGCCCGTTACCAACTGGCGGTTTTATGATAATATCTATACGGAACGATATATGCGTACGCCGCAGGAAAACCCCAAAGGCTATGACGAGAACTCACCCATCAACTTCACCGACCGAATCAAAGGGAAATACCTCCTCATCCACGGTATGGCCGACGATAACGTGCATTTCCAGAATGCCACGCAGATGATCACGGCGATGGTAAAAAGCAACATTGATTTCGAAAGCGCCTATTACCCCAATAAGAACCATGGTATTTCGGGCGGTCTTGATAATACCACGTTTCATCTCTGGAGTAAGATGACAAACTGGATACTCGATAACATGGGTAATGAAAATACCAAACACCTGAAGACACCCTCCACGCAAACAAAAGGGTTTTAAACCTGCGGTTGTTACCCGGAAATAGTGATGCCCCGTATGGCGGGGCATTTTTCATTGGGGAAATGAGCAGGATGGGACATAAAAAAAGAACCCCCGACGGAAGCCGGGGGACCCTAATCAAAAACCATTAACCATTAAACCTTATCCTATGAAAATTCATGGCTAATATCGCTATTAATTACATATTGCAAAACATTTTGCTGTCATTTTTTGTCACCCGGGGCCTTTCCTTATGTTCGCAGGGAAATAATTGATTTCACTCAACCATGGCCCCTGTAAATTTGTAGTTGAACCACTACAGGCCTGTAGTTGATTATTAAGCGTTAAATGGGGTACACTACAAACAATAGTTTCGAATAAAACTTATATGCATACCATGAAAAAAACTGTTATAGCCATTACCGGTGCAAGCGGATCCGTTTATGCTGATATATTACTTGAAAAATTATCCGCACTTAAACCGCAGTGGGAAGCTTTGTCCGTTATCATGACTACGAACGCGAAAGAAGTCTGGAAAACGGAACTGGGCAATTCGTCATGGGAAAATTATCCGGTGAGTTTTTACAGTACCACCGATTTCTCCGCGCCCTTTGCTTCGGGTTCGGGCCAGTACGATACGATGATCATCATCCCCTGTTCGATGGGCACACTGGGACGTATCGCTTCGGGGGTTTCGAATGATCTCGTCACCCGCGCGGCGGATGTGATCCTGAAAGAAAGAAGGAAACTGATCTGCGTTGTACGCGATACGCCCTATAACCTGATCCATATCCGCAACATGGAAACCGTAACACTGGCCGGCGGTATCATCTGCCCCGCCACGCCCTCCTTCTACAGCCGGCCTTCCACGATACGCGAACTGGCGGCCACGGTTACCGACCGGGTGCTCGACCTGGCCGGTTTTGACATTAAAACTTTTCGCTGGGGAAAATAAATTGGACCTCGGAGCGGGTGGATTTTATTTTTTCTTCCCGATAGAGAATGGGTTCACCCCGATGGATAACAGTATGCCTCCGCTGTTCAGATGTACTTTCCCGAAACCCACGCCGCTCAGGGGGATCTTGACGTAGGGCTCAACGGTAAGCGAAACGGATTTATTCAGGTTACGCTGAAACCCACCCGATAAATTCAGCACCGAAAAATAATGATCGTTGCTGTTGCGGATGGTACGGGTGCGGCTGACCGTAGGCGAGGTCGTGGTGTATTTGTAATAGAATTTATAGGTCTCCCTTTTCATCAGGTAAGAAGACAGCCCCGCGGATGCGAACCAGTGTTGCCTGCTAGTTTTCCCGAAATTGTACGACAATGATACCGGGATCTCGTAAACACGGCAATCGGCTTCCACGTTTTCAAGATTGGGATAATAACTGTAAAAAGCCTTGGGAGCATGATACTGGTCGGGCGTGGCCGTATATATTTTCCGGGCATTATAAAACCCGGCTCGCAGCGTAAACTTTTGCTTGTATGTAAATCCCGCCCCGACGCCGGCCACCCATTTGAGTTTCCCGGGACTGCCCGATCCCGCCATGCTCGCGTCTGGCCCGGTGGAGAGCGTCAGGAAAAAGGCATTACTCTTTTTACTGCCGAGTTTAATGTCTTTCGCCTTTTCGGCATTCTTAGCTACAACCGCTTCATCCCTTTTATCCGTGTCAACGGGCTTGATATTCCCGGGTACGATATCTGCCTGTTTACCGGTCTCTGTTGTTTTAACCGGCGGTATACCGGTACCTGTAACAACCGCGATATCCTTTGCCGGCTGATCCGGATTTACAGCGGGTCTTGTATCTTTTATCCTGCCATCGTTATTAGCTGTAATGGGTATGGCTGTTTTTTCAACCGGTGATTTCTTACTACCGGCGGCCGCCTGTTCAGGTTTAGCGTCAACAAAGGGTTGCTTTTGCCGGGTTTTGACGTGAGCAATGGGCCTTTTTGATACCGGCAGATCAGCCGGCGTCTTTACATGATCATCAACCGGAACCGTATGGGTAGGTACAATTGATTTATCAGGAGATTCATCGCGGTTGTTTTCATGGCCGCTGGTCTTATCCTGATGATCAGTATTATTATTTTCGGCCGGACCTGTTTTTATGGTAACGGTGTTATTATTATTAATATCATTTTCATCCGACGCATGGGCGCCTGTTGCCGGTACCGGTTGTGTATGAACAAGCTTCTCCCGGTTATCTTTACGGCCCTGCCCGAAGAATACCCAGGCTCCGCCACCCAGCAGCAGGAACAGGAACAGGATAAAGAAAAATCTTCTCCTGTCTTTTTCTTCCTGCGGCAGGTGTTTGTCAAGCAGCTTCTCCATCTTTTCCCAGGCCTTCTCATCGTAGGACGGGTGATGGCGGTCGGCCGCTTCCTTCACTTTTTTATCGAACTGTTCAGACAGCATTTCTGGCAATAGGTATTTCGTTCTCTTTAAATAATATTTTTTGCAATTGTCTCCTCGCTTTCGACAGGTTCGACTTGGAAGTCCCTGCAGAGATCCCGAGATGCGCGGCGATTTCGTCGTGGCTCCAGCCCTCGATCACAAAGAGGTTGAATACGGTGCGGTAACCCGGCGACAGCAATTGCACCGACCGGATGATCTCCTCGTAAGATATTTTTTCCAGTGCATCTTCTTCCGCAGAACTTACCTGGTAAACCACGTTGTCGAGCTGGGTCAGCACCTGGTGCTTCTGGTATTTCCGGAAATGGTCGATCGCGGTATAGACCATGATCTTGCGCAGCCAGCCTTTGAAAGAACTGATCACATCGGCATAGGCGGGCTGGTAATGATGGATTTCCCTGAAAATCTTCAGGAACCCGTCGTTGAGTATCTCAACGGCATCGTCCTCGTTGCTGGTATAACGGTCGCAGATGGCCATGGCATACCCGTAGAAAGAGTTGTACAGAATCTTCTGGCTCTCTCTCTTGTTGAGCCCGCAGGCTTCAACATGATAGGTAAGTTCTTCTGCTGAAAGCAATGTGTTGAATTCTTTCATACCCATATCGGGATTAGGAACCAATAAGTTGCCTGATATAACCGTCTTTACAAGTTAATTTTATTTTTCCGCTATTTCTCCAAAACGGCCCGGGGAATTATCAGGGATGACGGGGTCTTTTTACTGATCTCCGGCTAAAAGCAAGAGAAACAATTGATGCCGGATCTCCCGGATAGGTTTGGGGGTATTGCATAACAGCACATAAAAGAGGTTTTTGCCCGGCAAATAGCAATAATCGCTGATAAATCCGCCCTGCGAACCGGTATGACCGATCATATCACCCTCCGGCTCCCGGGTAAGGAACCAACTGAGACCCAGGCGGGAAGCCATTGTGTCTTTCCAGTTTGGGAAGGGGTAAACGGTCCTTGAAAGCCTGATCATGTCACTATCCAGGAAAACAGACCCCCGGATGGCTTTTTCATATTTCCATAATTCCTCCACGCTGCACCAGACGCCCCCATTTCCCGCCGCCGCAAACGTGGGCTCTTCCCCGTAATCAAGTTCTTCAAAGCCGCCCTGTTGATTGCGGGAATAGCCATGCGCCACCCCGGATTCGGGGTGGGGGCCGTCTGTAATGGTAGAACGCAGCATGCCGGCCGGAAGAAAAATATTTTCACGGATATAATCCTGCCATTTCCGCCCCGTCACCTTTTCAATGACGAGGGCCAGGCCGTTGAAAGCGGGGTTGGAATATTTATACCGGGTGCCCGGTTCAAACAACAGGGTATCGGTCTGCTTCAGCGGCGCGAAATTCTCCTCATCTTTCGCCGTGAGGTAAAACAATTTTTCCTCCTCCACTTTCCGGCTGTCGGGGATACCCGATGTATGGGTCAGCAGGTGCAGCAGGCGCACCTGATGCGCGATCGCCGGGTTTTTAAAATCAGGAAAATATTTGTACAGGTCATCCTCAAGCGAAAGCCTTTTTTCAGCGGCCAGTTTTAAAATGCCATAAGCCACAAAGGTCTTTGTGATGGAACCGATATTAAAAAGCGTTTGCGCACTGATCGCTTCGCGGGTATGGATATCGGCGACGCCAAACCCCTTTTGATAAAAAACCGAATCAGCTTTTGCCAGTAAGACGGCACCGCCGGGTTCCGCGGGCGGGAAATAAGACTGAAAAAAGGAATCCAGTTGCATCGTGGAAGGCCGGCCCGGTTGCGCGGCGGCGAATAAAGGTAAAACTGAAAAAAACAGTACGCGGGTATTCATGTAAACCTTGTATTTAATATCAGCCCGCTACCCTGAACACTTTCCATTGCTGCGTGCCGGGCACCACCAGGGGCGCGATCGCCTCGGAAAATGAACGGAACTGCGGCTGACCCATTTCGCCCAGCGCGGCGATAAAATCATCCAGGTCCTCAAAAACATATTCATCGATGATCAGGGAAGGCGAAGCGCCGATATGCCCGACATAAACCCGGTTGGTGGATTTACTGAAACGGGAGGACCTGAATTTCTCCGCGCCCCATTCCCGTATAATGTCGAGCGCCTGTTTTTGCTTGCCAAAAACGATCTCGAGCGACCATTGACAGATATACATAACGTATTGATTAGGTTTCTTAATCGTTATTCATGACCGGCAGGTCAATGCAGGTCGGGTATTGCGCAGAAAAATATACCCGGTGTTCGGCTTTGATGAAATCCGTTTCCTTCGCCTCAAAGATATTGGGCACGTATTTCTGCGGGTTGCGGTCGATTACCGGGAACCAGGTACTTTGCACCTGCATCATGATCCGGTGTCCTTTTTTAAATACATGGTTGATATCATGCAGGTCGATCACGAATTCCTCGGGTTTGTTGGGTACGAGCGGCGAGGGGTTTGAAAAACTTTTGCGGTAACGGCCCCTGAAAACTTCCATCGCCACGGGCAACTGGTATCCGCTCATGGACAGCGATCCGCTGACAAAGTCAGGATAAACATCGATCAGCTTCACGATCCAGTCGGCATCCGTGCCGCTGGTGCTGGCAAAAAGATGCGCGGTGATCTTACCGGTCACGGTCAGGTCTTCGGTCAGTGAATCCATCACAAAATTCAATACATCCGGGCGGGTGCTGACAAAACGCTGGTCTTCCACCTGCCAGGAACGCCAGCGGCTGCCGGTTCCGTAAGTGGCTTCAATGGGAAGCGTGCGGTAGGGCACGGGTTTGGAAGGATCGCTGGTGAAAGCGGCAAAACCTTTTGCCGCAACGGGTTTGTTAAATGAACAGGTATTACCCGGGCCCGCATATAATTTTTTTATCGTGGCCTGTTTTGGCGGCCAGCTCGAATAGGTTTTCCAGCGGTTGCTGCCGGTCTGGAAACAATAGGCTTCCTCAAACTTACCGTCGCCCATGCCCTTCAGCCAGTAATCAAACCATTTTTTCTGCAACTGCTGAAACCAGGCCGCCGTATTGCTTTCAAAAGCGATTTTGCCAAGGCTGTCGGCCCTGTTCCTTGCCCACTGGCCATGATTCCAGGGACCCAGCACAATATGATTGTATCCCGCCTTATCCTTTTTCTCCATATGCGTATACATCAGCTGCGGACCATTGATATCTTCCTGGTCGTAGTAACCGCCCACATGCAATTGCGGCACCTGCGCTTCATCCACATAACTCAAGGGTGAATTTTTCTGCCAGAACGCATCATAATCCGGGTGCTTTACAAAATTGTTCCAGGTGGGGATCTGACCCCTGAAATATTTTTCATTCACATTCTTCAGTGATCCGAGTCCGAGGTACCAGTTAAACAGGTCGTATTGGGGAAAAGGAAAATCGCTGTCGGTCGTGGGATCATGTTCCACCTCATACGTATACTCCATGCCGTAACTGAGCCGGAAGGCGCCGTTATGGTGAAAATCGTCGCCTAAAAAAAGATCTCCCATACAGGCCTGTTCCGAAGAGGCCTTTAGCGCAGGATGCGGATCCACGGCGCCAACCAGGGCCAGCCAGCCCGGGTAAGAAACGCCAAAGATCCCCGCTTTCCCGTTATTGCCTTTCAGGTTTTTGATCAGCCAGTCCACCGTATCCCAGGTATCGGTGCTTTCGTCCACAGCGTTCTTTTCCTGCCGGTGGATCAGCGGCTGGTGGATCTGCATGGTGCCCTCGCTTTTATATTTACCGCGGATATCCTGGAAAACGAGAAAATACCCTTCCGCCAGCATGCTGCTGAAATTGCTCCCGAAAATGGAAACACTCAGTGCACTGTCATCGGGTGTACGTCCCGGGCTGGCCCCATAAGGGGTTCGCATGATCAATACGGGCAGATCGCTCCTGGCGCCTACCGGTGAAAAAATGACGGTGTGCAGTTTTATCCCGTCCCGCATCGGGATCATCAGTTCTTTTTTCTTGTAAAAGGCGATACTGTCCTTTTGCGCATATACGAGGCAGTTAACAACAATAAAGGGAAGCAGGAACAGGAATTTTTTCATACGTATTTTTTTGTCCGGAACTAAGCTATAAAATCCGTGGAATATAAACATCATCATTTCAGCAGGCGGCTGAATTTGAGGAGTTCGTCGTTTTCAGCCGGCGTCAGGGTTTCGTTGTGCTCATATTTTGACCGGAGGTACAGGACCCGCTTATGCGCCGGGTATTTCTCCAGGATGGCCTGGATGAGTTGCCCCGTCTTTTCGTCTTTTTGATATAATGGGGTGATCGGGGGCAGGGCCGATTTATTTTTGTTCGGGCGTTTCAGGATAATGGCTTCAAGGGTGGCCAGTTTGGCGGGCGGGATGGTTGGGATTTTCTGCGCTTTCCCGTATAATCCCTGGAGTTGTTTCTTGCTCAACCCTCCCCTTTCCTGGTACTGCTGCAGGAGGCTCCGGGTAAATTCGGATTGGGGCTGTGCGGCCAGTACAGCTTTTAATATATCCATCAGGATATCTACGTCAGGTCTGATCCGTGGCATGATTTAATTCAAGATAGTGAAAATAAGTAGCCTACATTTGAGACGGCAATTAGTTTTTCCCCGACAACCTCCCGACATGCCTGTCAGCTACCTGGTATATGGTTCGGTGACCATCCTGGTCATTACCCTGCTTATTTATATATTCAGCAGGAAAAAAGAGAAATAATGCCGGACATGACCTTTGCAGTTTCAGGATAAGTTTTCCCCGGAAAAGTGTTGCTGAAAGTTTAGCAAGGTATTTGCAGGTGTTTAACTATCCTCCAGATTCCACCAGGCTCCTTTCATCGTTAAAAACCTGGCGCATGAATAACTGTATTTTTTTTCTTGGCTTGCTGTTAATAAGCCTGCCCGTTCCCGCGCAACTGAAAACATCACCGGTATGCCCGCCTTTTTCCATCGACATTCTCGACGGCACTATCAACGAACTGACGCCGGCCTCCACCACCGGCGAGGTCAAGAAGAAATTTCCCTGTTTTACCGACGCGGATGAAAGTTCTTCCGCCTGCGGCGGATTAGTAAGCTACAGAGATAAGGATATCTATTTCTATACCGGGCGCAGCTATGTTGAGATCCGCGAAAAATTCAAGGGCAGCCTGAGTTTACCCCTGTTCGGCGCCGCCCGGAACAGCCTTTTCAAATGGCTGGGTAACCCGCATATCAGGGATGTGAACTGGGACGCTTATTCGACCGCTTACGGCACACTCATACTTTATTTTTCCCCTTCCGGAAAAGTGAATAAGATCCGGTTCGGTACCCGGACCCCCGAATCGATGAAGTTGTGCGAATGATCCGGGCGCTCATTCCGGTCGTATATCAAGCCGGGCTACCCTTTCGTCAAAGGTATTGATACAACGCCCGTGATTGCTGTTCATTTGTGGTGACAAACAGGGAAGCCCGCTTTCCTGATCATTCACCCCAAAAAGTATGAGTTATGAAATCAACCGGCTTTAAAACCATGATGCTGGCCGCTCTTTGCGCGGTCGCCTTTGCCTTTACCCCCAAACCGGGCGGTGAAGGATTTGAAATTTACCTCGGTGATAAACTGCTGACCCAGCAGTTCGGGTCCAAAGTCAATGAAGTAAAAACCATCCGGCTGGAACAAAGCCAGGCCCGCGAAGTACTGTCGGTAAAATATTATCATTGCGGACAGGTGGGCAAACACCGGGTCATCACCATCGGAGATGCCAACGGAACCGTATTAAAAAAGTTCCGCTTTGATGAAATCAGCAGCCCGGTTCAGGCCATGACGGTAAAAGTGCAGGAACTCCTGAACCTGAAGAACGGTCGCGACGTCGTGCTCAAATTATACTATGCATCGACTGAATTGCCCCAGGGCCGGCTGCTGGCATCGATTGTAACGGATAAAGACAGCCGGACTACAGCGAAACGCTGAATGGCCGGAAAAGCAATGCCCTGCCGGGAAGTTCCGGCAGGGCATTATTATTACTAATCGTTCCCTTAAACATGTCCTTCCGCCAGCATGGCATCGGCCACGCGCACAAATCCCGCGATATTGGCGCCGGTCAGGTAATCGATAGATCCATCGGCTCTTTTACCGTATTCCGCGCATTGCCGGTGGATTTGCCGCATGATATCGCGCAACCGGCCCTCCACTTCTTCCCTTGTCCAGTAAAGCCGTATGGAATTCTGCGTCATCTCGAGACCGGAGGCCGCCACGCCGCCGGCATTGGATGCTTTTCCCGGAGCATAGAGCACATGATGATCCCCGAATACCGTAATGGCCCCGGGTGTAGTGGGCATATTCGCTCCTTCGGCTACGAGTTTGCACCCGTTTTTTACCAGTAAGAGCGCGTCTGATTGATCCAGTTCGTTCTGCACGGCGCAGGGCAGGGCCACATCACAGGGAATCTTCCAGGGCTTTTCACCTTCGTAATACGGGCAACCGAATCTTTCTGCATATTCGGATATGCGTCCCCGTTTCACATTCTTCAGCTCCATGAGATAGGCCAGTTTTTCCGTATCGATGCCATCGGGATCATAGATGAACCCGTTGCTGTCGGAGGCGGTGAGCGGGATGCCGCCGAAGGCCAGCGTTTTTTCAATGGCGTATTGCGCCACGTTGCCGCTGCCGGAAATCACTACTTTCTTATTCCGGATCGTATCTCCTTTTTGCTGCAGCATTTCATCCACAAAGAACAGCAGTCCGTAACCGGTGGCTTCGGGCCTGATCAGGCTGCCCCCGTAGGCATACCCTTTGCCGGTAAGCACGCCGGTAAATTCGTTGGTCAGTCTTTTGAATTGACCAAACAAAAACCCGATCTCACGCGATCCCACGCCGATATCCCCCGCCGGCACATCGGTATCTTTCCCGATATGGCGGAACAGTTCGGTCATGAAGCTCTGGCAAAACCGCATTACTTCATTGTCAGATTTTCCCTTGGGATCAAAATCAGATCCGCCCTTGCCGCCCCCCATGGGCAGGTTGGTGAGTGAGTTCTTGAATACCTGTTCAAAGGCGAGGAATTTCAGCACGCTCAGGTTGACTTCCGGGTGAAAACGCAAACCGCCCTTGTACGGACCGATCGCATTGTTCATTTGCACCCTGTACCCGCGGTTCACCTGGAAATGACCGGCGTCGTCCATCCAGGGCACGCGGAACATGACCACCCTTTCGGGTTCGATCATCCGCTCCAGGATATTGGCTTTTTTATAAACAGGATTGTCTTCCATAAACGGAATGACCGCCTGCACCACTTCATACACAGCCTGGTGGAATTCAGGTTCCGCAGGATTGCGTTTTTTCACTACCTGCATGAATTTTTCTACAGCCGAATGGGTTGTTACAATCATAAAGCAAGTTTTAATCGTTAGGATTTTTTTCGGGGCAGCGTCAAGACTGCCCTGAAAATCATGAAAAGCTAAAAAAAAATAATCAAACAGTCATTGATTATGATCAGGGGGCCCTGAAAAAAGAAGCCCGGCTGATGCGGGCTTCTGCATATTTTTAAAGGAAGGGGCTCCCTTTCTTATTTCCCGAACTGCTTACGGATGACGTTAAGCGCCCCTCCGTCCTTAAACCAGTGGATCTGCTGGTCATTGTAAGTATGGTTCACCGGGAATGAATCGGTTGTTCCGTCTTTATGGTGTAATACAATAGTCAGTGGTTTTCCGGGGGCAAAGCTATCCAGCCCGGTGATATCGATGCTGTCGTCTTCCTGCACTTTATCATAGTCTTCCTTATTGGCGAAGGTCAGGGCCAGCATCCCCTGTTTTTTCAGATTGGTTTCGTGAATCCGTGCAAAGCTCCGCACGAGGATGGCCATTACGCCAAGGTGACGGGGCTCCATGGCCGCATGTTCCCGGGAGGATCCCTCTCCGTAGTTTTCGTCACCCACTACCACCGAACCGATCCCGGCGGCCTTGTACGCACGCTGTGTGGCCGGCACCGGGCCATATTCACCGGTAAGCTGGTTCTTTACGCTGTCGGTTTTATCGTTAAAATAATTCACGGCGCCAATCAGCATATTGTTGCTGATATTATCAAGATGGCCGCGGAATTTGAGCCAGGGTCCCGCCATGCTGATATGATCGGTAGTGCATTTACCCCTGGCCTTGATCAGCAGTTTCAAACCTTTGAGATCGGTTCCCTCCCATGCTTTAAAGGGTTCCAGCAATTGCAGGCGTTTTGAATCGGGCGCCACTTTTACCTGGATAGCGCTGCCGTCTTTGGCCGGCGCCTGGTAACCGGCGTCTTCCACGGCGAATCCCCTGGGAGGGAGTTCAAACCCGGTGGGTTCATTGAGCATCACGGCATCGCCGTTTTCATTTTTCAATGTATCCGTCAGCGGGTTGAAGGCGATCGTACCGGCCATCGCCATCGCGGTCACGATTTCAGGAGAGGCAACGAATGCATGCGTGCTCGCGAGCCCGTCATTTCTTTTCGCAAAATTCCGGTTGAAGGAGGTAATGATCGTGTTCTTGCGGTTGGGATCGTCGATATGCCGCGCCCATTGCCCGATACAGGGACCGCAGGCATTGGCAAGCACTACGCCGCCCGCATCTTCAAATTCCTTTATGAACCCGTCGCGTTCAATCGTAAACCGCACCTGTTCGCTGCCGGGTGTGATCGTAAATTCCGATTTTGTTTTTAAGCCCTTGCCCACCGCATCTTTTACAATGGAAGCGCTGCGGCTGATATCTTCATAGGAAGAATTGGTGCAGCTGCCGATCAGCGCCACTTCAAGCCGCGAGGGCCAGCCATTCTTTTCCACCGCCGCTTTCATTTGAGAAATGGGGGTGGCCAGGTCCGGCGTGAAAGGTCCGTTCACATAAGGTTCCAGTTTGCTGAGATCCAGTTCCAGTACCTGGTCGTAATAGGTGGAAGGGTCGGCAACCACTTCCTCATCGGGACGCAGGTGTTCGCGGATCCCGTCGGCGAGGGCAGCCACTTCGGCGCGACCCGTTGCTTTCAGGTAGTCGCTCATCTTTCCGTCATAGGCGAACAGCGAGCAGGTAGCGCCGATCTCGGCGCCCATATTGCAAACCGTACCCTTGCCCGTTGCGCTCATGTTATCGGCGCCGGCCCCGAAATATTCCACGATGGCGCCGGTGCCGCCTTTTACGGTTAGCTGGCCGGCCACCCAGAGAATGACATCTTTTGCCGAAGTCCACCCGCTCATCTTACCCGTCAGTTTCACCCCGATCAGTTTGGGCATTTTCAGTTCCCAGGGTAGACCGGCCATTACATCCACGGCATCGGCACCGCCCACGCCGATGGCGATCATGCCCAGCCCGCCGGCATTGGGCGTATGCGAATCCGTTCCGATCATCATGCCCCCGGGAAATGCATAGTTCTCCAGCACCACCTGGTGTATGATCCCGGCGCCGGGCTTCCAGAAACCGATACCATATTTATCTGAAATGGAGGCAAGGAAATCGTATACTTCCCGGTTGGTTTCGATGGCAAGCTGCAGGTCTTTTTTGGCGCCCACTTTGGCCTGGATCAGGTGATCGCAATGCACCGTTGAAGGCACCGCCACTTTTTCCCTTCCGCAGGTCATGAACTGCAGCAGGGCCATCTGTGCGGTTGCATCCTGCATGGCTACCCGGTCAGGCGCGAAATCCACATAATCTTTACCCCGGACATGGGGGGTGGCAGGAAGGGGGCCCGACAAATGCGCATAGAGTATTTTTTCGGAAAGTGTCAGCGGGCGACCCAGCAATTGCCTGGCAGCTTTTACTTTTCCGGGGAGGACTTTGTAGATGCTGCGGATGAGTTCGAGATCGAATACCATGGGGGTTATTTACTGATTTTTGAATAGCTGAATCCCGGGTTCATACCGGTTGGAGCTGGCGAATCGGGAAACCGGGTTGAATCCCTGAACCCGTTACCACACAGCGGATCAGCGCTTTTTAAGGCTGCGAAATTACGAAAAACAGCTATCTGAATAACTCCCTGTTGACCGGATGGTTCAAATTTAATAAATTAGCCCTATGAAGAAACTCAAAGGCTTTGTGGAATGGAATGCTTTTGGCGTTTGCAGCGCCATTGGTCAGCGGCTGGGCATTGCTACCAGCAAAATCCGGCAGTATTTCATGTACACTTCCCTGCTCACCCTGGGCTCTCCGATCATCATCTACATGGTGCTGGCCTTCTGGAGAAATATGCGGAAATATATATGGGCCGCAAAACGAAACCCCTGGTATTATCTTTAATGTTGGGTGTTAAATGCTAAATGTTAAGTTGGGCGTGTTATTTTCCTGGTTTACTTAATGGCAAACCGGCGTAACTGAATTATGTACATCGATCATTTTAAATAAAGGCCCTGCGTTTGTTTATCTGCCGGTATACGCAGCGATGCCTGTGATAAACCAATAAGTCAGCACGCCCAACTTAACATTTAACACTTTGCATTTAACACTTATCAACTAAATTCCCTGTCCCCCTTCACACTCACTTTAAAATAAGTTCGTCCGTCTTTTTTGATCATCGCGAGGATCAGTTTGCGGAATCCGTTGGCCACGAAATTGCTGCGCCCGTCAGCCGACTTCATGGTGCCGCTGATATTTACCAGTTCTCCTTTGTCGTTATATTCGGTTTCCGTATAGGTCAACTCGATTCCTTTCTCTTTCATTTGCTGGCGGTATTCTTCCAGTTGCTGCTTCGTGGTATTGCGCGTAATGGTCACCAGGATATCTTCATTCCCGGTTATCCGGCTCGTATAATCGCTGTTGATTTCCACACCAGCCACAGGCGTGGCCAGTACGGCCGTGGTAACAGGATCCGCCTGTATACCGTTTATCAACGCCACGGGAGCAACGGTGCCCGAAACGATATGCGGGGTCGGTTTGGACGGGGCAGTCATTTGTACCCCGGCAACAGACGCTACGGGAGCCGATACCGTAGCAATTCCATTTGTTGCTGCCAGGCCGGGCGCGGCAGTCATTTGTACCCCGGCCACGGCGGCTACAGGAGCCGTTACCGAAGCAAGATTATCTGTTGCCACTACGGGGCCGTATTTTTTCAAATAAGCCGCTTTCTGAGCGGTATCATGAAGGTCATATTTTTCAATGCTGCCGTCCTTTAATTTAAACCAGGCGATATCGCGGGTGATCTCCCACTCTTCACAAAGGTCCTGTAACGATCCCCTTCCCACAACAGATTTAACAGGCGCAGGCGGGGGCGGGAAAGGCGGCGGGGGCGGAGGCGGCGGAAGCAGTTCTTCCAGCTTTACGCCGTATTTCTTTTCGAATGCCAGCAGGTTTTCACTGCTTTTCAGGTCGTAGATCTCTTTTTTCCCATCCTTTCTTTTTACCAACACAAGTCCTTCCTGTTTTTGTTCAAGGGGATCGGCCACACCGGGATTGTCTTTGCCCTTCATCACGCTGATCGAAGCGATCGCATCAGGCAGCGTAATGACGGGTTTGGGTATTGCAGGAGGAATGGTATCCTGTACATGGAGACCGTTTAAGGGGCCGGGGGGCAGGTTTGCTTTCCGGAATGCCACCAGGGTGACAAGCACCACCGGCAGCAGGAAAAGGAACCTGACCAGGTGGATCTTTGTTGATCTGAGTTTGTTCATCATGGCTATACGTTTTTTAAGTGAGGAAAAATTGAACTTGGGCGCTATACTGTATTGTTGATTTCCGATCACACGGAGCAGGAGGTATTGATAGGCTTTCCGGTCGAAACCCTGGCCGATCACCTGCTGATCAGCGATGTATTCGAGGTTCTGCCGCACCGCCCGTCGCAACAGCCAGGCAAAGGGATTATACCAGTTGATGATGCAGAGCCACTCGCACCATAAAATATCAATACTGTGTTTTTCTTTCACGTGCACGAATTCATGGCGGATGATTTCCTGTAATTCGGCTTCGCTATGCTGACCGCGGTTGATAAAAATGGAATGACCAAATGAAAAAGGGATGATGGGGTCGTTGACCTGGTACAGCTTCATCCCCGTTCCCGGGATCAGCTCCGCTTTTTTCCGCATATTACGGATCGAGATAAGCTGGATGAAGAGCCGGGCCAGCATAACCCCGGTTCCCGTCAAGACCATCAGACCCGCAAAATCCCAGGGACCGAATGATGCGGCCCTGCTCACCATTTGATTTTCTCCCGCCGGTTCATTGATCAGGGGCACCCACTGCAACAAACCGGAGTCGGCCCATTGATGACGCTGCAATACCGGGTCAATATTGATAAAAGGAATAAAAAAAGAAAGCA
>CAYNSL010000079.1:0-16458 GCA_964399755.1 uncultured Chitinophaga sp.
AAAGGCGGCGTGGTGCTGGCCATCGCCAACCAGTTTAAGATACCGGTGAAATTTATCGGGGTGGGAGAGAAAATGGAGGATTTGCTGGTGTTCGATAAGCATGAGTTTGTGGATAGTTTGTTTAATCTTGAAACGAAATGAAGAAGAGATAAAAGATAAAAGTTTGGGGTCGTTTTAAGTGCAGGGTTTACTATGATTTAATAGATAAAAGATAAAAGTTGGTCGTTTATTTTATAAAACCACTTTACTGGTTGTAAGATGATAGATAAAAGTTGGGGATCGTATTAGCCGAAGAGAATTCGGGTATATTTTGGTTTATAAGCCTGAAGGTATAGTGTAAGCAATAGTAAATATTCTGACTTCAGACTCCCTTATCTTTTATCTTTTAGTTTTTAGTTATTATCTGTTTAATTGTTTTGATAATTGAATCAGCTGAATGAAAACGCGTTCGCTCAAAAAGGATAAGGTCAACATCATCACGCTGGGGTGCAGCAAGAATATGGTGGACAGCGAAGTGCTGAGCGGGCAGCTGCGGGCGAATGATATCGATGTGGTGCATGAGAATAAAAAACTTGACCACAATATCGTAGTGGTGAATACCTGCGGGTTTATCGAGAAGGCGAAGGAAGAAAGCATCAACACCATCCTCGACCAGGTGGAACTGAAAAAAAGGGGAAGGCTCGATAAAGTGTACGTAACGGGCTGCCTGAGCGAACGCTATAAACAGAACCTCGAGCTGGAGATACCCGAAGTGGACGCTTTTTTCGGAACGATGGAACTGGCGCAGCTCCTCAAACAGTTTGAAGCGGATTATAAATCGGAATTGCTGGGGGAACGCCTCCTGTCCACCCCGCGGCACTATGCCTACCTGAAGATTTCCGAAGGCTGCAACCGCAGCTGTTCCTTCTGCGCCATTCCCCTGATGCGGGGCCAGCATATCAGCAAACCGGTTGATGAGCTGGTGAAAGAAGCCGAAGGCCTGGTGAATAAGGGGGTGAAGGAGATCATGCTGATCGCGCAGGAACTTACTTATTACGGCCTCGACATCTATAAAAAAAGAATGCTGCCCGAACTGTTGCACCGGCTCGCCGATGTAAAGGGGCTGGAATGGATCCGGTTGCATTATGCCTATCCTTCCAAATTTCCGCTTGAAATACTGGATGTGATGCGGGAGCGCGACAATATCTGTAACTACCTCGACATGCCCCTGCAGCACGCCTCCAATAATATGCTGAAGGCCATGAAACGCCAGATCACGCGGGAAGAAATGGAGGAACTGATCGCAGCGGTACGCGAAAAAGTGCCGGGCATCTGCCTGCGCACCACCCTGATCGCGGGTTTTCCCGGCGAAACGGAGGATGATGTGGAAGAGCTGAAAGGTTTTTTACAAAGACAGCGTTTTGACCGCGTGGGGATCTTTACTTATTCTCATGAAGAGGGAACCTCCGCCTTCGGCCTGGCGGATGATGTGCCCGCGGAAGAAAAAGAAAGAAGGGCGCAGGAAATCATGGAATTGCAGCAGGAAATATCGCTGGAACTGAACCGGCAGAAACTGGGAAAAACATTCAAAACGCTGATCGATAAAAAAGAGGCGGGCCGTTACCTGGGCCGCACCGAGTTCGATTCCGTGGAAGTGGACAATGAAGTGGTCATACAGTCTCCCAAAGCATTACCCATCGGTGAATTTGTACAGGTGAAAATCACCAAAGCCTACGATTACGATCTCGAAGGAGAAGTTGTTTAACGGGTTCCTTCAATTACACGACCCCTTTTTGTATTTTTTCAAGCACCGCTTTTGCCTCTTCCATTTTTCCCGCGGGTACCGGTACCCGGAAAATATTTTGTTGCGCCCCCTGCAGGGTAAGATATTCCAGCATGAAATGGATCAGCGGAATGGCGCCTTCGGTATATATACCCGCACCCGATAAGCGGACCCCCGTTTGGTTCCAGTTCTGGAAACTGCCGCCCACGTAGGCGGCGTCTTTACCGATATACGCCTCGTGAACTCCTTTTCGCAGGTTATTGCGCTGGATCACCGGCGCGAGAAAGGCGACGATGGCAAGCAGGAGGATCAGCCCGGCAATGATTATGATGAACAATTTGTCGTGGTAGAGCAAAAGCAATACCGCGCAAACCACAACGGCGATGATGCTCACCAGTTTCAGCGTGCTCCTGTTCATCGCCAGCGTTTCCTTATAATTTTCCCGTGTATATGCATCCCATTCCGCCTGCGAATACGTCCAGTGCGCCAATGGTTGAAGGTTGTTCACCAGTTTATCGAAAGCGCGGGCCCTTGGCAGGTACATCAGCGCGGTGATCAATGCCACCAGGGCGGCGAACCCGAACAGGACGATTAGCGCGTAGCCGCCCTTCATCCCGTCCAGGCCGCTATAGCCGGTGATAATGGCCCCGGCAATCATCAGCAGGGTGATGATAAAGGCATTGCGCATCACCCTGCGGGGTTTGTTGAGGATATGTGGTTTTATGGTTGTTGCATGCATGACTTTTTATTTAATCAGCCGGCAGGTTGATGGTTAGTTTGATGGTTTTGCCCGATGCGAGATCCGTATTGATCGTTTTATGATGATGGTTATTGTACGATGCATGGATACTGACCATCCCCGCCGGCACATTGTTCAATGTGAATTCGCCCTTGCTGTTGGCGGTGGCATTGATGATGCCACCCGCGCTGAGCAGCGCCCCTGCGGCCGGTTGCCCGTCGGGACGGTACACGATGCCCGTGATCGTGCCGGTATAGGAATAAGCGCTGGGATTGATG
Source organism: uncultured Chitinophaga sp. (assembly GCA_964399755.1). GTDB lineage: Bacteria > Bacteroidota > Bacteroidia > Chitinophagales > Chitinophagaceae > JJ008. The sequence continues at coordinate 2,780 of CAYNSL010000079.1, forward strand.
ATCAGCCGTACAAAGTCGATGGCATAACCGTCGCCCACACCCGTGGTGGCGTCATCAATAAAGATCACAAGCTTGCCGCTCCTGATTTCATTGATGAAATCATCCGGCACTTTTACGCTGATCAGTTTACCGATGGGCCCGGTCTGGTTCAGGCCGTTGATAACGGATTCGAGGAAGGCCGCCCTGCGACCATTGATGGTAACGGTGAATTTGGATCCGAAATAAGGAGACTGGAAGTCATCGACAAACATCTGCAATACGGCCGTGCGTACCGTCATCCCGCTTACATCGCAAAACAGGGTGATGGCCTGCGGCTGGTTATCCGCACGCGAAGTGCTGGCGGTATATCCGTCGTTATTGCCTTTGGCGCCTGTGCCTGCCATGATCCTGTCTGTGCCCGTCGCGTCATTGGCGCCCGGTTTCCATGGATAACCATGACTGGGAGTGGAGTTGCCGCTGAACACGTCAAATCCCTTCGGGAAACCGAACCCAAGGTTGTCAATATCGCCGGTGATGAAAATTTTTTCCGCGGTAACGCCGCCGCCTGTTTCCACTTCTTCCACTTTATAACCTCCGTCATCTGTTTTCGTAATGGGTTTACTGCCTTTCAGCGCGTATACTTTTGTAAACCCGCAGCCCTGCGACTGCCCGTTATGCGACCAGGTGGAAGGATCGCTGTCAATAACCGTATAGGTTCCTGCGGGCAATTGCATTTTCGGTTGCACCACCCAGGTGGCATTTTGAACGCCGCCCTGTCCGATAATGCCATAAGCCTGCCAGGGGCCGTAGCGTGTGCCATTGCTGTGCCGTATGGCGATCGTGCCCGGTTTGACACCCCGGTTAAAGTAGTGGTAGTTTTCTATTCTTGTGATATAAGTGGCTTTTGTCAGGGTGAACACCGTTGTTTTGGTGGGACCGCTGGAAACGCCGCCGATATTACCGTTGTCAAAAATCACTTCTTCCACATTGGCATCCGCCGGGTTTACACCTTTCTCACCGGTCACTTCAGGTTCTTTTACCGATTTCGGCGCCCAGACTGTGGTGAAACCACAGCCTTTCGACTCGCCGTTATACGACCAGGTGGAAGGATCGCTGTCGATGACGGTATACGTTCCTGCCGGCAAAGTGATATCGGGTTTAACTGCCCAGTACGCGTTCTGTACGCCGCCCTGCCCGATCACGCCGTAAGCCTGCCAGGGGCCGTAGCGCTGGCCATTGCTGCCCTGCAACGCGATCGTTCCGGGTTTGGCGCCGCCGTTGAAATAATGGTAGTTTTCAATCCGCGTGATGCGGGTGCTCTTCGTCAGCGTGAACACCGTTTGTTTTGTCGGCCCGCTTGACACGCCACCGATATTTCCATTGTCGAATATTTTTGCTTCCACATTGGCATCCGCGGGATCCACTCCCTTATCGGCCGGTTTCTTACCGGTGAGCAGGGTATCAATTTTGTTGATCACATCGAAAATGCCTTTCTTTTTCTTTTTATCCTCGGGGGGCACCTGTTCCGGGTTGGTCACAACGGGTCTGCTGATCCTTGTGAAAGTCCGTTCACCGCTGGCATTACGGCTGTCGGTCCATCGCCCCGCCGCGCTGTTACCGTCTTCGGCCACTTTCAGGATATATTGTCCCGTCAGGCCGTCGCGCGTCGTGTACCGGATGAAACCCAGCTGACCCACCATCGTCATCGTGCCCGTGGCGTTCCCGAAACCTTTTTCCGTGGCGCTGTATATCCCTTCACCTGTTGAAGTAAAGGTGAAGGTCTCGGTGCTGCCATGTTTCCAGACCCCGGCCACATCCGCGCCGCTAACGGTGCCGTTCAGGTCTTTTTCCACTTCACGCGCCCGGTTGATGCGTTCCGCGTTATTCCACCATTCAAGGCTTTCTTTCATTTTACCCAATCCTTCGCCTCTTGTCTTCTTTTTCTTTACCAGGTTCTCGCCATCATTCCACAGTGCGTCGGCCTTCGATCTTGTTTCCCGGGCGACGGCCAGTTCGTCCCCTAATTTTTTGATTTTAATATCAAGTTCGGGGTCGGGCACCAGCGCCACGCTTTCCTTGTATTTCCCGAGTGCGTCTTCCTTATTGCCCGCCGCTTCCGCCTGCTGCCCTTCTTTTTTGAGTTGAGCGGCTTTTTCTTTGGCAGCGATGATCTCTTGCTGCCGTTTGTCCATGTTGCGGGCGAAGTCGATCATTTCCTGCTGGCGCGGGTCTTTGCTGCTGAACCTGTTCCAGGCAACATATTCAATGGATGCGGCTGTTTGTTTGGGATCCAGCTTCTCGCCCCTTTCAAATTTTGATTTGGTGGCGAGGAAATCTTCATACAGTTTTTTCTTTTCCGCGATCTGTGATTTACATAGCTGGATCGAACCATCGATCTCCTTCATCGTAGCCGGCATGGCGGTCCATTCGGCCTTGAATGCCTCGAGTGCGGGAAGTGCGTTTTCAAAATCTTTGTCCTTGAACTGGTTGGTCCAGTTGGTACGCGTCATGTTAAACGCCGAATCGCAGCTTTTCAGCAGGGCGGAGAATTTGTTCGATTTTTCCTGCGACCATTTATTGCCCATCTGTCCCGGCATATTGAGCTGGAGTTTGTTGAGATCGGCCAGGCTTTTCTGTGATTCGGGCAAGTTCTTTTTCGCGATATTATTTTCCAGTTCGTTTCCCTTCGCGAGTACGGCCGGCCATTCCTTTGCCCATTTCCGGTGCTGTTCCAGCTGCGTCTTCGCCGCGGCATCGTTCGGGTTCAGTTGCAACGCCTGTTCGCCGCGTTTGATGGCAAGACTGAAATCACGTTCATAGGCCGCGTCCTTGGCCGCTTTACGACAGGCTTCGCCCAGTTCATTGATCAGGGGCGCGGCATCTTTGGCATTCATTTCTTTCAGTTCCTGTCCCAACTGCACCGCTTCGTCGAGTTTCCCGTCTTTGATCAGCTGCCGGGCCTGCGCCATTTTATCATCGAATAATTTTTTCTGTTTCGCCCCGTTGCTGATCATATCGTTACTGATACTGGCATTGAAAACAGCGACGGCGCTTCCCAGTTCGATACCGTTATTGTCTTTAACAGTTACTTTCAATTGCACGTTACCTGTTTCCAGCGCGGTAATGCGCGCATCTTTTGAAGCCGGGTTGCTGATGGAGGCATTTCCTTCGGTTACTTTCCAGTCGTAGGTCAGGTTTCCGGATGGCTGCGGCGTTACCACCGCGCTGAATTCCACGATCTGGTGTACGGCAATCTCTTTATCCACTTCCACCAGTCCCACGCCTGGTTTCCAGACCATCGGTTTGGGTCCCTGCACTTTCGGTCCTTCCGCTTTCACGTTATAGCGTTCCGCGCTGAAATAAGCGTTGGCCTTGCCCAGGTCTTCCCCGCTTCCTTTCACGACGGCCAGCACTTCAAATGCCACCTGGGTGGCGTCTTTGGCAGTAAAAGTGAGCTCGCTTCCGTCGGTTGATTCCCGCAGCAGGCGGGCGTTTGCGCCCAGCGGCATCCAGCGGAAATTCACGTCCTCGAGTTTATCGGGAACGCTGTTCACTTTCGCGGTCACTTCCTGTCCCACCACCGCTTTGGCAGGCGTGAATGTGATATTGAATGAAGGTTTTTCAACATCCAGTTCCAATTGATCCGATTCGCCCATGGTGATCGTTTCCGCGGTTGTCTTATCAAGCACCTGCACCCAGATTTTCTTATGCCCGGGTTTGCTGAAGATGACAGTCGTCGTATTACCCGGTCCTTCGAAGGGCACGAATTTTTCTTCGGGATGCGGTTGCCAGCGGTACTGGAGTTTTTTTCCGGCGGGGACGGCGCTGATGAAATCGGCCCGGAGGGTTACGGGCATCCCCACAATGATTTTATTGGTAGCCGGCGTAACTTTTATGATCCTGACTTTAAGCGGCGCCACCACGTATTCCATGGTCGCGCTGCCCGGAGGCGTGCTGCCATCTACTGTAACGGTGATTGTTTTTTTACCGGGACGGCCCGATTCCAGTTGCGCCGCGGCGGCATTGGCATTTCCTTCCACATTGCCGCTCCAGGTATAGGTATATGGCCCGTATTCGGCTTTATCGTTTTTAATTACAGCATGCACCGATACTTTCGCGCCCGGTTGCACCGAATCGATCTTAGGTTCGATCAGCACCTGCGGGTAATCGCTGCCGTCGAGTTTGGGACCGGTATAGGGCGATTTGGTCAGCCGGCCATCGGGTTCGAGCGTAATGCCGGTAATGATCGACTGGCATTCTTTGTCCAGCTGGTTGATCTGGCTCATCATCCATCCCTGGTCGGAATTATCAAATGCTCCGCTGGCTCCGGCCCACCAGGTTACCTTGAAGAAAGCCTTTCCTTTCATCACGAATCCTTCGAAACTGGCGCCGGCGCCCGCCGCCCGGTAGCCTTCAAAGCTCCATCCGCCGGGCGAGTAGGAGGGCGCGGTATATTCGCCATATCCTTTAAAATCGCCCAGGCTGAAACTTTTCAGTTGCCGGGCCTTGTTCTTCGGGATATCATATTCCTTTTCAATATAGGCTTTCAGTTCATCCATGGTTTTTACCGTAACGGCAAAGGGATGATCCACCTTGACATTAATCTGCGCGTAGGCCTGGGCGGTGCTGACGGGTTTTTTATCCTCCGACCAGCCGGGTACGCGCATGGGTGAATTGATTTGTTTGCGTTTGATCGCAACCCAGTTGCTGCCCGATCCGCCTTCCCATATATCCGACACTTTCACATTCAGGGCGAGGTGCTGGAACTTCACATGCTTCGAAATATATTTTGAAGTGCCATATGTTTTTCCAGGCTCGGGTATTTCGACGCTTAACCCCACGGTGATGCTGTCGAACAGGGTTACCTTTCCGTCTTTTTCCGTGCGTGATTGTTCGGTCGCGAATTGCAATTTGCCCTTGCCGCAGTCGTTCCGGCCTTCGAGGGCGTCATAGCCCCAGTCGCATTTATAATTTTTATTTTTGATCGCGGCGGGAATTTCGGCCGACACTTCGACAATGTCGTATTGTTTGATGAGGGCCGGGATTTTCAGCTTCACGCCTTTGGAGGGATCGTTGAGATTAAAGGCTTCGATAGAAATATCCCAGTAGGCCTTATCGATCTCCACCGTTTTATCTTTCACTTTTTTTGTTAAGTGGATTATATAACTCACATAGCCGGTTTTTTCCGCGTTCTCGGTCAGCGTCGTTCCCTCGGCCACTTTCACTTCTTTACCGCCATCCACCTTATACCATTCGATGGTAACGCCCGGCGGAAGGGTGGCGGGTTTCCCTTTTTCATCGGTAACGGCAACTTCCGCGGTGATGGGTACGGTTTCCATCGTTTTCTTTTCGGCGGTGAGTTTCAGTTTCAGGGTCAGCGCCGGTCCTTCTTTCAGGCTTTCCAGGTAATCGCGGTAAGCCTTGCCGTATTCCTGCATTTTTTTAACGATGATCCCTTTTTCATCTTTGAAAAGGGGACTCCGGCCACCGGGGTCCGCATCAACCAGGCGTTCGAATCCGAAACCGTATTCGCCAAGGATCCTGAGGTGTTCCTTATCTTCCTTGTCGTTCTCTTTGATGGGCCTGCCCAGCGCGTTGGCGAGGTCCATCCGGATATCATTGGCCCGCTTGCTGTGGGCCTCGAGGCATTTAATGGCGATCTGCATATCCGCATCGGGATCGGTAGTGAGCAGGGGGGCTCCGCTGAGTCCGCCCATCAGCAGTAACCGCATGGGGTCGGACTGCAGTTTGGAAGCATCTACGCCAAAGGGCCTCCAGATTTCGAATATTTTATTTTGAATAACGATGATCTGCCGGTAGGTCTGGATATATCTTTCCAGCGTCGGAATAGCCACGCGCCCATAAGCGGTACCGGCCGAATAATTATTTTTCAGCGCGTCTTTGTAGGTCGGGCTGTTTTCGATCTCGCGCCTGATCTTCAGGAGCAGGCTCAGGCTGTCGATTTTTTTCATGCGGTAGTCGTCCATGAAAAGCGAATCCTGTATCCGCAGCACGGCGGCTTCGAGGTCATCGATCACGCCTTTCTTTTCCCCGCGCCTGGTGGATTCGATGGCGGTAAAAATCGCCGACCACAAATGGTCTTCGATACCATTCTCCAGGCTGTCCAGCATTTTTTCCCGCGCACCGGAAGCCTCATCGGCGGGGAGCATGTTTTCGTCTTTATCTTTTTTGAATTTCTGGATGCCCAGCAGGTAGCCCAGGAAATCATTGTCAAATGAGAAAAGGGTCATCAGGTTTTTCAGCTTGGTGTCGTACATCCCGAATTGATCGTTTTTGCGGGGGATCAGGCTGCTGAAATATTTTATATCGGGGCAATACATAAAGGCTTCATTATAAAAAACCGCTTTAATGCCGGCCACGCGCCCGGGTTCTTCACCCGGAATATCGGGTTCGGTCTCCAGTGAATCCGGCGAGCCGGTGAGTCCCGTAAAAGCCCGCGGCACTTTGAAACGAATCACATGTCCCTGGCCGTCGGTTTCGGCCATCACGGCCAGGCGGTCGAGGTGGCTGCGGAAATTATAATCCCGGACATTGCTGACGATGATGCGGTCGATCAGGTTGGTGACCATATAAGCCTGTCCCGCCATGGGGAATAAATAAAAGGCCACCGCCATAGCTGCCGGTGCCACACTTTTTGTCTCGAGGGAATTATATATGCCCAGGGGAATGGCGAGAAATGGCCATTTGCCCTGCGCCCAGATCGTGCCGGCGGTCCATGTAACCCGGTAAGAGGATTCCAGCACCGATTTCCCGCTCATCCAGGCATCATAAAGCGCAAAGGCGTTGTCGATATGATTCAGTATTTCACTGGATAAAATTTTTCCCGGTTTTGTTTTGGCCAGGTGCTCGTTAAAGCTGTTGAGTTTGTTCCTGACGATCGTGGAATATTCATAAGCCGTCATGGTGGTTTTCTGCGCGTATTCGGGCGCATACTGCCGCCAGTTTTCAATAAATTTACCCTTGATCTTTTCGATAAATTTCTGTACGGCTTCGGGGCCGTACCCTTTTTCCGTCAGGTATTTCCGGATGGAGCCCCAGGCATCGCCGATGATCCTTTCCACGAAGGATTTGTCCACTTTGTATTCTTCCTCCATCAGTTTGTTCAGTTCTTCGAGCCTTGCATTCACCTGGTCGGCCGGGATCTTTCCCGCGCGCAGGTCGACGAGGATACTATGGGCCCGCAGCATGGATTTGGGAATTTCGGTACCGCCTTCCTTAAATCCTTTGTTGAATTCCTCTTCCAGGTTTTTCAGGAATTTGTCGGCCTCGTCAAACCGCTGGCCGTCGTCTTCAATCTGGGCGATCGTGCGTACCCGGTAGCCAAACGACTGGTTGGCATTTTTCAGCATGGCTTTTTTGCACTTTTGGGTGATCTCGTCCACGATCAGGTTCACCTGTTCATTATGTTCGAGCGTTTTGCCGGTGAATGCTTCCAGCAAACCCGCGATCTTTTTGGGGTTGTTCTTGTTTTTGATCACTTCCTCGCAGAGCGACATCAGCCGCTGTTCTTCGGGACTAAGGTTGAAATAGAGCATGGCATCTTTGGCTGACACATTTTTAAGCGCCTCACTGATCATAAAAAAACTGCGCTCGGTATATTTGATCATTTTGATGATCTTCTGCCCCCCTTCGAAGGGACCATGTTCCACATCATGAATGGCATGCCGCAGCATTTCCAGGCTCAGCATGGGCTCCATGCTGATATTGAGTGAAGGATATTCCAGTTTAGGATCGAAACAATTGGCGCGGTCTTTTTGCTGGGCCTTCAGTTCCTGTTCAATTCCTTTTTCAATAAACAGTTCCTTGCCTTCTTTTTCAACGGTCCTGATGTCTACGATATTCCCCTGTTCATTGCGGACCATTTCCAGCAGTTTCCATTTCCCGCGGCGGAGCATATCCACTTCGGCAAATGCTTTTCCCCATTCCCCGATGAAAACTTCCGCCCCGGCGAGCCCGTGCGGGGTCAGTACCACATCGATCGGGATCATTCCCAGTCCGCTGGCTTTTTTCAGGTTACCCGCGAACCGTTCGTGAAGCAATTTATTTGTTGCGGGATCGGACGCCAGTGTACTGAAATCGATATCGGCGGCGAAGCCCAGGCCGTCCACATTCATTTTAACCCATGAACCGATATCCATCTGGCCATACACTACGCCCACGGCTTCCGGATGTGTATTGAAAAATTCGATCATGGTCTGTTTCCAGACATCCATGATCATGAGGGTGCGGCCGCCCATCAGGGTGCGCTCGATGCCTTCGAATTCTCCCTTCCAGGCGATCTTCGGGTCTACCGGGTCGTCGCCCGGTTTCGGGTTTTTATTTTTAAACACTTCCTTGTACCGCTGCAGGTCCTGTACGGTCAGGCCCTGCGCCGCCATTTCATTGAAAAAAAGAACCGACTGGTTCTTTAAAGTTTGCTGCTGGCTTTCCGTGAGAAATGGTTTCTGACCGGCGGCCGGTCCCTGCGCCCTGAAGGGCAATTGCACATCGCCGGGAACCCCGGCTTTGTATTTATCAAGCAGGGCGGAGATCTTCAGGTATTTCGCGTCACCGGGACTGACCGTACCGGTACCGTTGAATTTCAGGTGGAACTGGAATCCACTGGCATCTTTGCCCATTTTCTGAAGGTCTTCGTCGGTTTCCTGTGCGAAGGATAAAAAAGAGATTGTCAAACTAAACAGCAGGAGCGCTGTATATCTGTTCCGGGGGTGGGGAAGAGGTTCCATACAAGGTGTTTAAATAAAGAACTGAATGCACGCAATGTATTTACATATTCGTTTTTTATCTATGATAATGGTCACCGGAATTGTTGAGAGCAATCAATCTGTATGCTGAGGGAACCTGCGGGAAAAAATTTATACACGGGTATTTATTAAAGTCCCTTTTGTCTTTAATAACAATGATGATGGAAAATATAGCAACCTAAAACCTGCCGCTGCTAATTAATGATGGATCACGTGCTGGTTAAAATAAAATGCCGGCCGCCTATTTTTCGCTGATAGCCCTTTCAATATTGCGGTCGGGCATCAGCCACATGATCGCTACCAGCAGGATCAGTCCGCCTGAAATCCCGGTATGCAGAAAAGCGAAGCCGATGGCGAGGGTGTATAATAGCAGGGAGATCATCCCCTTTTTTGATTGTTTGCGCAATAAGTCGAGCAGGGCCGTATTCCCGGGGTTACATTTCTTTATCACCATCAGCAAAATATAATAAGCCATCCCGCAGCAATCGGCCAGCAGCGCATAGACAATAATGGTATTTCTTTCAAAATGGTTTTCCCCCATCCAGGCGGTGGCGAATGGCATCAGGGAAAGCCAGAACAGGAGGTGCAGGTTGGCCCATAGGATACCCCCGCGGACTTCCCTGATGGTATGTATCAGGTGGTGATGGTTGCCCCAGTAAATACCCAGGTTGACAAAACTGACCAGGTAGCTCAGGAAAACCGGCCACAGCGCCTGCAGGTCATGCCAGCCGGTGCCATGCGGCACTTTTAATTCGAGCACCATGATGGTGATGATAATGGCGATCACGCCATCGCTGAAGGCTTCGAGCCGGGATTTGGTCATTGGGCAATATAAAAAAATACACGGAATATCGCTTTTTTGCCCAATGAAAAAGGGGCCGAAACCCCTTTTTATCAAACAATCAGTCGTCGTCGTCTTTCTTTTTCACATCAGGGCCCGGTTGTGCCGTGCTGTCGGTGATCACCGGGCTCTTGTTTTCATTTTCATCGTTCTCTTTTGCATCTTTCCCGTTTTCCTTTTCCCCTGCCGCGGCTACCACGCCGTTTTGAATTTCACTGTGTCGGACCAGGCCGCCCAAATGGGCGGTATAGGCCATGGCACCGAAGGATGCCAGCGACAACAGGAAAGCCGCACCGAGCAGTGGTTTCAGGATCCCCGGCTTTTTTCTCAGGAAAATTGCGGCCAGGGCCACTACGCCTGAGACCGCAATGATGATCATGGAGATTTTGGCCATATCCTCGTGTTTTTCAATAGCCGGTTCGGTAACGCCGGGCAGATGTTCCACTAATTCTTCCGTTCCCTCACCGGTCAGGAATACCGGCGCGGTAAACAGGGCGCCGGCAACCAGCATATAAAGCGATACGGATTTAAACGATTCATTTTTCTTATACAGTCCCAGCAGGAGCAGTAGCCCGCCCAGCCCGGAAAAGAATAGGGGCGCATGATTCAGCGCCAGGTGAATTTGAGCTGCATTCATGGTAAAATATTTTAAATGAAGAAACAGGTTGAGCGAATATTGTAACCGGCCGGAATCCGGGGTTACAACCATTTCACCCGAATTGCGGAGGGTGAAATACGGGGAAGGAAAGATTGCGGGGGCGACCTTCGGGATGCAGGACAATAATTTTATCCCGCTCGGTAAAGGGCGCTGCAGTTTCTATCCGGGCAGCCCCGAAAACCGGGGTATCAATGTGATAGATTTCGCCGCCCGTTTTAAAAGGTAGTTCCTGGTCTTTATCGTCATCCTGGTCGTTGGGGTGGGGGTCGGTATAGTGCATTTGCAGGAAACCCAGCAAGCTCAGTGATGGATCTTCCTGCCGGTGCTGCCTGAAATGCTGCAGCAACTGTGGCAGTCTTGCCAGTTGATGGATCTCCGTAGCGCTGCTCAGGAACACGAAAGCCGATATGTATAAAAAAATTTTATGCATCAGGGAACCGCAATGTAAGGTTATCGGGCCAAACGGGAGCTGACCGGGGTCATTCGATTTGTTAAGAGGCCTCTAATTATTTATTTTGCAAAATGGTCACGCCGGATTCATTGAGGGATATGGCACTTGGTTTTCCCGAAACAGACGAATACCCGCATTTTCACCTGCGGGCTTTCCGGGTTAGGAAAAAAATATTCGCCACCCTGGATGAAAAAAAGAAAAGAGTGATGGTTAAACTGAGCCCGGAAGACCAGTCCGTATTTTGTTTAATTGATCAATCAGTCATTTATCCCGTGCCGGGCGGCTGGGGGAAAAAGGGGGCCACATATATTGAGTTGAAAATAGTCAGGAAATCCATGCTGAAAGATGCGCTGAACTGCGCTTATGCTCATGTGGCTTTGCCAAAACAAGGAGCTGTTCAGCGGTCGCGCCGCTTGCCGAAATAATTTTCATAGGCGACTTCGCCATTCTCCTTAATAAATTTCAGGTAATCCACGGAGCCGGCGCCAAGGAAACTGTAACGAATGCCCACGATATCACCGGCATTCTGGTGATAAGCGGCCTCGCGCAGCAGGGCCCCGTTGCAGAATATGCTTACTTGCCGGTTTTTCACATTAAGTTTCAGCCTTATTTTCTGACCGGGATCCACGCCGAATGCGGACAGGTCGTTGGAACGGCCCTGCCAGGTGATTTCTCCCAGTTTAAGGTTGATATCGCTGGCGCAACCCGGCAGGGTAAAGGGGATGATAAAAGCGCCGTTGCTGCAGAGGATAAATAATTTTGCTGTTTTACAAACGGCCGGCCCATCGCCATAGGTATTCTGAAATGCGGTTTCGAAACTGAAGTTATCACTGTGCAATCTGTCGAAGGGCTGCACGAGATGATAGGTGAGGGTGGTGGGCCGCTCGATCTTTTTCACTTTGTCCATTACCGTCGCCGTCACATTCATGCCCCGGTCAAGAACCAGCTCTTCCGGCTTGAGATAGGTTGGCGGGTCGGGGTTATTGTCGATCGTGGCCATCCAGCCCCCGGAACGGATATATAAATCATGTTCTTTTACAATTTTTTTATCTACGATCAGTTTGGCCCTGAAATAACCCGGAATATAATAGATCGCTGTCGCTTCCTTTTGCCCTTTCCGCAGACGCACCGTGCGGGTACTGTCCCATGATTGCTGGATCACGATATCATCTGACCTTGAATCTTTCAGGTCTATATTAAATACGACGCTATTCGGTAACCCGCCGGAAAGCGGCCTGCTCCTGAAAACCACATCCCGCACACTGGCCGAAGAGGAACTGGGCCCGGATAGAAAAACAAAACCGCATACCAGGACCAGGGCAAGCGCTGCCAGGGTGCCGAAAACCGCTTTCCGGTTTAAGAATCCTCCTGTTTTACCGGTGCCCGGAATATCGTTTCGCGCTGCCTTTTTAGTCATGTCCGTTCCGGCAGCTGCTTTGAAATCCATCCATGTATCATACCCGATATAACGGGCGAGGGTATTCAGGGTGGCTGAAGAAGGCAGGCTTTCATAGCGTACTTTTCCAAAAACCCGCTTCAGGGTGGTGGTGCTCAATTGCACAGCGGTACTATCAAAGATTTTCTCGCTGAGTTCGGTGAATTCAAAATCACGCCATTCCCCGGCCGGAGGCCAACCCAGTTTTTCTTCGATCAGCGCACGGCAGCGTTGCAGGTACTCCGTATCGTAATGCATGGTCAGTTTAAAATGGTTTTGTTGCTGTTTGAACGGGCTTGCATGGCTTTGAACAGGTTTCAGGTATTCCCCGGGTGTAGTTTGGGGGATCAAAATCAAAATTATTTCTTTATGAAGTTACTTCAAATCTCCGCATTCCTCCTCCTTTCATCCATTTTAACAACCGGTCATGCCCAGCCCGTCATCCCGTTTAACGACAAAAAGTGGGTGATTGAGGCCCAGGGGCAAATCATGGAGGGGTACCAGGGAAAAAACAGTCTCTACCTTCAAAACGGCATGGCCTACCTGAAAGACGCCAATTTCCGTAACGGGATCATCGAATTTGATATTTACCTGTCGAAGCAAACTTCCTTTTCGGGACTCGTTTTTCGCATGGCCGACCCGCAGAATTTCGAGGAACTCTACCTGCGCGCACAGCAATCGGGTTATCCCGATGCCTACCAGTATTCCCCTGTTTACAACGGGATATCGGGATGGCAGTTATACCACGACCAATTCGACCCGCTGAACAACGGGTTCGTGAGTTGGGTGCGCCGGGGCAGTGGCATGGGCTATAACAGTGTACTAACCTACGCATTCGACCGGTGGATGCATGTCAAATTACTTGTAAAAGAAAGGGCCGCGGAACTTTATCTCGACAGGCAGGAAGTACCGGCGGCTTTTATGCGTGAATTAAAAATGGAACCCCGCGGTGGCGGGATTGGGGTGCGATCCAATGTGGGCCCCGCGCATTTTGCCGATTTTTCCTATACCGTTACGGATGATATCGTTTTTAAAACCAGGGAACAGGATGTAAAGGTCGCTACGCCACGGGGTACTATCCTGAAATGGGATGTGTCCGGTATTTTCGGGGAAGGGCAACTGAAAAATACAGAGCGGCTTGACACGCAGTGGCTGGGAAGGCAACAGTGGACGGTTCTGGATGCCGAAGCAAGCGGGATTGTAAATTTAGCCAGGGTGGCTACCGTAAAGGATTCCGTCAATACCGTGCTGGCAAAATTCACTGTGAACGCGGACAAAGACCAGGTCAGGCGATTTGACTTCGGTTACAGCGACCGGGTCAGGGTCTATTGCAACGGTAACATATTGTATGCCGGCAATGCCAGTTTCCGTACCCGCGATTTCCGTTTCCTCGGTACGATCGGATACTTCGATGCCGTTTACCTGCCGCTGAAAAAAGGGGAGAACACGGTCATCTTCGCAGTTTCTGAAACTTTCGGGGGATGGGGAGTGATGGGGAAGTGGGGAGATGAGAGATGATAGATGATAGATAAAAGTTGAGGGAGACCCTG
>CAYNSL010000080.1:0-16376 GCA_964399755.1 uncultured Chitinophaga sp.
ATACTAAGGAGAATGAGGGAACAGCGTTCATCATTCAATTACCAATCAGCTAAACGGAACAGATGAAAAAATTCAGTTTTATCTTCATTTGTTTTACCACAGTCTATTTTTCCTGCACGGAAAAAAAACAGGGTGCCATTGAAGCCAAACCCGTAAAAAAAGCGGTCGGAAGGCTGGTAACAGACAGTGTAGCTCCGCCCATAGTAACTCCCATTGGTCCGGCCAATCCATTGCCAGTAACAGTCACCACAAAACCCTATTCGCTGGATCCCAGTATGGGTAAAGAGGCCATCAGCAGCATTACACCTGCCGATGGTTTGCCGGCAGCAAGATTTTATTTCAATGTAGTTCAGGATAAGGCCGGGAATTTTTGGTTTACCAGCAGCACAAAGATCATAAAATACGATGGTCATAATTTTACCAGTTATCCATTGGTGGCCGGAGATAACGTCAGGTGCTACAGCATTGCAATGGCCAGTAACAATGAGCTCTGGGCGGTTATGTCGCAGCCGGATTCAACCGGCTTAGGTCCTGTGGGCAGTCTGTATATATTTAATGGTCTTTCTTATGAGCTGCTTCCTGTTATACGGCCCGAATACAAATACAAAAAGAATTATTACGGTATACAGCTCTACCCTCAGCCGGATGGATCCCTATGGGCAGCGACGGGTGAGCAGAAAGAACTGCTGAAATTTGAGGGACGGCAATTGAAAAAAAGGATCACCCCCAGGGATTTTCCTTTTACGTGGATTACAGACATAACGACAGATCCGAAGGGGAATATCTGGTTCACCGACCGGAGAGATTCCATTCTTACCCGGTACGACGGGAGGACATATAAAAAATTCACCTATGCGGATGGCTTACCCAGATCTGATCTCTGGAATACGCTTCCGTTTTCTGCCGATAGCATCTATATAGCCACTACCAACGGGACTTTTTTTTATGATGGCCACAGATCGGTAAAAGTAAACGGCAATTTTGCCTCTTCATTGTTGCTGGATAAGCAAGGTACCCTCTGGATGGAGAACAGAAATGGCAACGGTGTGGTTGATAAGATCTCATCTTCCGGGATAACGCCCATTGGAAGAGAAGATGGTTTGGTGGTTTCTGACGCCAGGAGTTTTGTAACAGACAGGGATGATAATGTCTGGGTGGCCGCGCAAAACTGTCTTAACCTTTTGTACAAACCGGTTGTCACATATGGCAATATATTTCCCGCCTCGGGCAACCAGCAGGGAGTGAGATCATTTCTTAATGACCGGGATGGCAGGAATTGGTTTGGTTCCTGGACGCAGGGAATATCCTGCTATAGTGCCGGAAAGTTGGCCCACTATTCGTTTCCGGCCAACGACACTATGTTTTTGTACGCTACGGATAATAATATAGGCGGGCTTACACAGGACAAAGCCGGAAATATCTGGATAAGCACAGCCCGGGGTAGCCTGATAAAATTTGATGGCCGATCATTTTTTATCAACAATAGGTCAAATGGATTTATTGAAGGTTTTTCATTTGCCGGGGTCATGGCTGACAGTAAGGGAAATATTTGGTTTTCGACCGGGGGGACTCGTGCGAGAGCAGGAGTGGCATGTTTTAATGGGCGGCAAAAAATAAGTTATTCTACCGCACAGGGCCTCTGCAATAATACAGTTAACTGTATTTTTGAGGATGGTAAGGGAGCGATGTGGTTTGGAACGCCTGACGGACTGAGTTGTTTACAAAATGGCCGTTTTACAACCTTCAGTGAACAGGATGGGTTGGCCAGCAACGGGATCAACAGCATAAACGGCGATGAATACGGCAATCTCTGGTTGGGTACTCAAGCCGGGTTAAGCCGGTTTGATGGAGAGCGGTTCATAAATTATTCGGCAGATGACGGATTGGGTTCGGGAGCTATTACCTCTATTAAAAGGGATTCTGCCAATAATTTATTCTGGCTAAACTCAGATGTAGGCTTTACCGCTGTGAAAATCAGGGCCAATCATCCGGATAGCGTGCTGTTTGAAAACTTTTCCGAAGCCGGGGGGATCCCGGTAAAAGGCTGGATTGATTTTGTGATCAACCGGGATGGCTCCCTGATAACAAGTGAGGGCAATAATTCCATTAAAAGATTTGATTATAAAAAGATAAAAGAAACTGGTAAAGCTTTTGATCTGCACCTCACTCAAATACGACTGAACAATGAAGCTATCTGCTGGAGCAACTTAAAGAACAGGGGTAAAAACAGCCAGGTATTACCAATGGAATTGCAAATGCGTTTTGGCAAGTTGCTTGCTCCCGATAGATTGGTGCAGATGGCCCGCGCATTCAGCGGGGTTCGTTATGATAGTATCATTCCCTTTGATCTTATTCCCTATAACCTTTCTCTTCCTTACATGGCCAATTCCATTAGTTTTGATTTTGCTGCCATCGACCCGCATTTTTCAAATAGCACCAGTTACCAGTACATGCTGGAGGGGTTTGACAGGACTTGGAGCCCTTTGAGCAAAGGCAATAATGCCAGTTTTGGTAACTTAAGGGAAGGCCATTATACTTTTAAACTAAAAGGGTTGAATCCCTATGGTATCTGGAGTGAATTGAGTTATTCTTTTAAAGTATTGCCGCCCTGGTACAGAACATGGTGGGCCTATGTCCTGTATATCCTTGTATTTATTTCGGGCATTTTTCTTTTTATCCGGTGGAGAACCAGGGCCCTGATGAAGGAAAAAACCATGCTGGAAGAAAAGGTGAACACCCGTACAGCCGAATTGCACGAGTCACTGGAAAATTTAAAGGCGACCCAGGGTCAGCTGATCCAGTCCGAAAAAATGGCTTCGCTCGGCGAACTCACGGCCGGTATCGCCCATGAAATTCAAAATC
Source organism: uncultured Chitinophaga sp. (assembly GCA_964399755.1). Lineage (GTDB taxonomy): Bacteria > Bacteroidota > Bacteroidia > Chitinophagales > Chitinophagaceae > JJ008. The sequence continues at coordinate 2,863 of CAYNSL010000080.1, forward strand.
CGTTAAATTTCGTCAATAATTTTTCAGACCTGAACAGGGAATTACTTGTTGAAATGAAAGAAGAAATGAATAACGGGAACATAGAAGATGCAAAAGCAATAGCTGAAGATGTAATAAGTAATGAAGAAAAAATAAATCTTCACGGCAAGCGGGCTGATGCCATTGTAAAAGGCATGCTCCAGCACAGCCGCAGCAGCAGCGGAGTGAAGGAACCCACAGATATCAATGCACTGGCGGATGAATATTTCAGGTTGGCCTATCATGGCCTGAGGGCGAAAGACAAATCTTTCAATGTAACAATGAATACTGATCTTGATGAGAGCGCAGGCCTTATCCGCGTCATTCCCCAGGATATGGGCCGGGTGATCCTGAACCTGATCACCAATGCGTTTTATGCCGTGGATGAGAAAAAGAAATCCGGGTTGGAAGTATATGAACCAACGGTGTCAGTAAGTACAAAAAAAGAGCACGGAAAAGTTGAAATCAGGGTTGCTGACAATGGCAATGGCATCCCGCAAAAGGTATTAGATAAGATCTTCCAGCCCTTTTTCACCACCAAACCCACGGGAGTGGGCACCGGGTTGGGGTTATCGCTGAGCTATGACATTGTAAAAGCGCATGGCGGTGAAATAAAAGTGGAAACGAAAGAGGGGGAGGGAACAACATTTACCATTCAACTTCCCATATAGCGTTAAATGAAAGTCACTAAAAAACTGGAAGCGGAGATCACAGCCCTGATGGAGGATTACTGGGGTTCCTATCTCCGGGGCGACCTGGATCACTGGGCCCGCTACCTGGTGCCTGATTACCGCAATATCGGCGGCACACGGGAAGAGATCTGGAACAGCCGCCGGGAAATACTGGACTATACCAATGCGGTTTTTGACCAGATGGTGGGGAAGGCGGAAGTCCGTAACAAAAAGATCCAAATCATTCCCTATGGTCCTTATTTCATGGTCCACGAGTTTTTTGACCTCTATGTAAAAGCGGACGGTGAATGGATGTTTTACAGCGATTTCCGCCTTTCATCGCTGATACAAAAAACCGCAAAGGGCTGGAAGGTGCTGCACCAGCACGGATCTTACCCGGATTCGAAAACGCAGGAAGGGGAAGCTTTTTCCTTTGATAAACTAAAGGCTGAAAATAAGAAATTGAAGGAGGCGGTTAAGAAACGAACCGCGGAACTGGAACAAAAAAACCGGGAGCTGGAAATTGATACCGCGCTTGAAAAGGTCCGGACCATTGCCATGGGGATGAAGGAACCTGCCGATATGCCGGATGTATGCCGTTCTATTTCGCAGCAATTGCAGTTGCTCGGAGTTTCATCGGTCCGCAATGTGCAGACGGCGATCTTTTACGAAGAGCGGGGCACTTACATGAATTATGAATATTACACCCGGCATAAAAAGGAGATCATCACGGAGACCAGTTATACGAATCACGCCACGCACCGGGCTTTTGCCCGTAAAATGATGCAGGGTAAGGGCCAGTTTTTTACCACGCATATCAAAGGCCGGAAGGTAAAGGACTGGATCGCTTACCAGAAAACCACCAATGTGTTTATCGACCGGTTCCTCGAGAAAACCGATTCCCTGAGTTATTACTGGCATTCGCTGGGGCCGGTGGCATTGGGGATCTCTACCTATGCGCCGCTGAGCAAAGAAGAACTGGGCTTATTCATGCGCTTCCTTAAAGTTTTTGAGTTGGCCTATACCAGGTACCTGGATATTGAGCAGGCAATCATGCAGACACGCGAAGCACAGATCGAAGCGGCCCTGGAAAGGATCCGCGCAAGGGCCCTGGCTATGCATCACTCTGAAGAGTTGCTTGAAGTAGCCAAAGTTCTTCGTGAACAGCTGGACAAGTTGGGCCAGCCCGAACTGGAAACATCGGCCATACATTTCTATGAAGAGGACCCAGAATACATTGTCTCCTGGCGAGCTTTCCGTATCAGCTCGCGCCGGCAGGACCAGATCACCTACAGCCGGATGAATATTCCCAAGGGTGCCTGCGCCTTTGTCAGGGAAATGGAAAATAAATTCAAAGGACGGGATGCGAATTATACGCTGAAACTGGAAGGAAAAGTCCAGCGGGATTGGTACAAAGTGTTGTTTGGCCTCGCGCCTGAGATCGGACCCGCGATGCGCAAAAGCGGGAGTGTAAACGCCATTCGTTATTACCATTTTTCCAGGTTCAGGGGTGGAGCCCTCCTGATGGTATCCGCCGTTGAACCCTCTGCAGGTTCTATGGACCTGCAACGAAGGGCCGCGGTTGTATTTGACCTGGCTTACCGGCGTTTCAGGGACCTGCAAAAAGCCGAAGCCCAGGCAAGGGAGGCGCAGATTGAGACCGCCCTCGAAAGGGTAAGAAGCCGGGCCATGGCCATGCAGCACTCCGAAGAATTATCCGAACTGGTTTCCGTATTGTTCCGCGAACTGACCAAACTGGGATTTTCCTTAACCAGCAGCATTATCTGGATCCATCAGCCGCAACCCCTAACCAATGAATTGTGGATCGCCAGCGCGGAAGCGGATAAACCGGCCCGGCCCTATTCCATCACGCCTTTTCATACCGGGTTCTTCCAGTCAGTGATCCGGGCCTGGAAAGCGCGTGATCCGAAATGGACTTATACCCTGTCAGGAACAGATAAGAAAAAATTTGAAAAAGGTTTTTTTGCTTGTCTCCCGGGACTGACGCCCGCCCTGCGAAAAGCGTTGAAAGAACCGGAACAGGTCGTTTTCTCCGCTACTTTCAACCAGTTCGGGGCGCTCGAAATTGTAGAAACAAAACCGCTGACCGATGAAAAATTCGAAATCCTGCACCGGTTCGGAAAAGTATTCGAGTCGAGTTATACCCGATTCAATGACCTGAAGAAAGCGGAATACCAGGCCCGGGAAGTACAGATTGAACTGGGACTGGAACGGGTGAGGGCCCGGGCGATGGCCATGCAACACTCCGGCGAGTTATCCGAACTGGTGGATACCGTTTTTAAAGAACTGACCAAGCTCGATTTTGCATTGACCTGGTGCATCATTAATATCATTGATGAACCTTCCGGGTCCAATACTGTTTGGGCGGCCAGCCCCGATTCGAAAAAACCGCCCGAGTCGTATCATATGTTGTTTGAGGATTACCCTTTTCATCATGCCATGATGAAATTCTGGAAGCAAAGAAAGGCGAAAGCGGTGTATGTGCTGGAAGGCCGGGAAAAGAAAATCTATGATGAGTACCTGTTTACCAAAACTGAATTCAGGAGAGTGCCGAAGGAAGCGCAGGCTGCTTCGAAAGCTATCAAACGCTATGCCTGCTCCTTTTCATTCAGCAATTTCGGGGGGCTGCAAACGGTGGGCGACGAACCTTTATCAGATGCCAATCTCGATATTCTCAGCCGTTTCGGGAAAGTATTTGATCTCACCTACACACGGTTCAATGATCTGAAACAGGCCGAGGCACAGGCACGTGAATCGCAGGTACAGCTGGCCCTGGAGCGGGTGCGCGCCCGCACGTTGGCCATGCAGCGAAGCGAAGAACTGCAGGATACAACGCTGGTTTTATTTCAACAATTCATGCAGCTGGGAGAGACGACCAACCAGGTGTCCATTTGCATTTTTGATGAGGACGCGAAAAACGGGGAAATGTACCTGACCCTGAACGGCGAGAAGATCGATCGCTCCTTTACCATGGACCTGGAAAAAGAAGTTTTCGTGATGAAGCAGGCGCGAAAGGCCTTTCTCGATGGCGAGAAAAGTTTTTCACTGACCATCACCGGAAAAGCATTGCAGGTATACAACCGCTGGCGGAATAAACTGGTGGGTGCGAAACGCTGGGATGAATCGCGTGCGGCACTCAAACAATCCTGGTATGTGAACAGTGTGTTTTTTTCAAGGGGGATGATCGGTCTTTCCTCCGCATCGCCGGCACCGGATGAAACGCTGCGTTTGCTGGAGCGTTTTGCCGCGGTATTCGACGGAACCTATACCCGGTTCAGCGATCTGAAAAAGGCGGAAGAACAGGCCCGCGAATCACAGATACAACTGGCCCTTGAACGGGTGCGGGCCCGAACCATGGCCATGCAGAAAAGTGAGGAACTTCCCGCCGCCGCCAATTTGTTATTTCAGCAGGTGCAGGCATTGGGCATGCCCGCGTGGAGCGCCGGTTACTGCATTTGGGATGAAGATAAAAAGGCCATTACCTTATCGATGAGCAGCGAAGGGGTGCTGCAGCCTTCCCTGAGAATGCCGCTGACGGAAGATCCTTCGTTAATGCATTTCCTCGAAGCACATGAAAGAGGAGAAACATTTTTTGTGGAGGAAGTGGGTGGTGAAGCCCTGAAAACGCATTATCAGTACCTGCGCACACTCCCCGGTGTAAAAGAAACACTGGATGATATCGCGGCGGCGGGATTCCCGGTGCCCTCGTTCCAGGTTTTTCACCTGGCTTACTTTTCACAGGGTTTCCTGTTATTTATCACCTATAAGCCGGTGCCGGAAGCGCATGAAATATTCAAACGTTTCGGTAACGTATTCGACCAGACGTATACGCGGTTCCTCGACCTTCAAAAAGCCGAAGCCCAGGCAAGGGAAGCGAAAATCGAAACGGCACTGGAAAAAGTCCGTTCGGGAACGATGGCTATGCAGAAAAGTGAAGAGCTGGGCGGCGTGGCCACCGTGCTGTTCCGGGAACTGAATCAGCTGGTGGATAACCTCTGGACCTGCGGTTTTGTTTTGTGCGAGAAAAACAGGCCGGAAGATGAGTGGTGGCTCTGCGCTGAAAACGGGTTTATTCCCGCCTTTTATTTACCCAATACCGGGGATGTGACGCATGCCAATATTTACCGGGGTTGGTTGCAGGGGGAAACGTACCATACGGAACAACTGGAGGGGGAAGCCCTGGAGGCGCATTACGACTGGCTGATGAATATTCCCGTTGCCAAAAAGATCTTTGATGAAATGGCAGCCGCGGGATTCACAAAACCCACCTGGCAAAAATTACATTGCGCCTATTTTTCCAGGGGTTACCTGTGCATCATTACCCGGGTGCCATGCCCTGAGGAGGAAATATTCAAACGGTTTGCTCAGGTATTTGATCTGACCTATACCCGGTTTCTTGATTTACAAAGGGCCGAGGCCCAGGCGCGGGAGGCGCAGATCGAAGCGGCGCTCGAAAAAGTGAGAAGCCGCTCGCTGGCCATGCACCATACCGGCGAACTGCAGGACGTGGTGAACATTGTGGCACAGCAACTGCTGCAGATGAAAATTGATTTTGACGGCGGCGTATTCATAGTGATTAATGATGAGGTGGATCACGATCTTCCGTTCTGGGCTGCCGCAGGCGCTGCGGATTATGTACAGAAAGCCACGGTGCCGTTCATCGACCGTCCCATCGTTGCCCTTATGATGACGGCCATCCGGAACCGGGAGCCTTTCCTGATGGAACGGTACACCCGCGAAGAAAAGGATGAATTTCTGCGGCACCTGTTCGGGCATCATCCCTGGAATCAAACGCCCGAAATACGCAAACGGGAATTGCTGGACCGGGAAGGGGGTTTATGCCGTTCCGTGTGCATCTCCCGGTTTACCAGCATCGGCATGACCAACCACCGGGGACGTGAATTTTCGGAAGCGGATAACAAAATCCTGCAACGTTTCGGAAATGTCCTGGAACAGTCGTACACCCGTTTCCTGGATCTGCAAAAAGCCGAAGCCCAGGCCAGGGAAGCACAGATCGAAGCGGCGCTGGAACGTACCCGTACGCAAAGCATGATCATGCAGCATTCAAATGAACTGGATGAAACGTTAAGGGTCTTTCACCAACAGGTACGGTTGCTGGGTATCGATTCGGCCTTTTCCTTTTTATGGCTTCCCGATGAAGACCAGGACCGTCATATCTTTTGGGCCGCCTGGGCAGAAAATGATCCGGCCGTTTTCAGGAGTAAGGCAATTAATTACCCGCTGGACAGGAATGAACCGGCCACGGCGCAATGTCTTATTGACTGGAAAGGCAGGGAACCCGTTGTTTCCTATTATGTGCCTCCGGAAGGCATCAACAGTTATTTTGCCACCTGGAACGAATTGATCGCAGGTGTTGAACATTTGCGACCTGAATACTTCCGGGAAGGTCTTTATTATGTGGAAGCCTTCATGAAATTCGGCTGCTTTGGCGTCATGGTGCGGAATGAATTAAAAGAAGACGAAAAAAAGATACTGGCCCGGTTTGCTGTTGAATTTGAGCGGACCTATACCCGTTTCCTCGACCTGCAAAAAGCCGAGGCACAGGCGAGGGAGGCACAGGTTGAAGCAGCATTGGAAAAAGTAAGAGGCCGGACTATGGCCATGCAGCACAGTTCTGAATTAGGGGATGCGGCCAACTTGTTATTCCGGCAGTTAAAGGAATTGGGCATCGATGCCTGGACCTGTGGATATAACATATGGAAGGAAGACAAGAAAGCAGTTACAGCATGGTTAAGTCATGGCAATTTGCAGCCATCTTTTAATTATCCGCTTACGGAAAATCAAACCCTTAAACATTTTTATGAGGCTGCTTTGAGAGGCGAATCATTATTTGTTGAAGAAGTTGGCGGCGAAGCATTGGAGGAATTATACAGGGATTTGGCGACTTATCATGAATCGGAACCGGTACCGGGTGTAAGCAGGGATCCGGGATTTATACCGCCCCCCTTCCAGGTGAATCACGCTGCCTATTTTTCATACGGCTATTTGCTTATCGTTACGTATAAACCATATCCCGAGGCGCATGATATCTTTAAAAGATTCGCCGCAGTATTTGAACAAACTTATACCCGTTTCCTCGACCTGCAAAAAGCTGAAGCGCAGGCCAGGGAAGCACAAATTGAAACGGCATTGGAGCGGGTGAGAAGCCGGACCATGGGCATGCAAAAAAGCGAGGAACTTACCGAGGTGATCCAGCTGGTATATGAACAACTCCTTTACCTGAAGATCCATGTTGGCCATGCAGGTTTTTTTATTGACTATAAGGCAAGGGAGGATTATGATGTCTGGGTGGCGGATCCGATCGGGGAGGTTCCCTCCCGGGTGATTATCCCCTATTTCGATTCCGTGTATTACAACCGTTTTAATGAGGCAAAGAAAAAAGGAGAGAATTTTTTCCCGATCCTTCTCAGTTTTGAAGAAAAAAATAAATTCTATGAGAAGCTGTTTGCTTATGTGCCCGGGCTTACCGAAGCGGCTAAGAATTTTTATTTTAATTGTCCGGGTCTTGCCATCTCCACCGTCTTATTGGAGGATATAGGGCTTTATATCGAAAATTTTGACGGCATTCCTTATTCGGATGAGGAGAATGCTATTTTGCTACGTTTTGGAAAAGTGTTTCAGCAGACCTATACCCGGTTTAATGACCTGAAAAAAGCAGAAGCGCAGGCCCGGGAAGCGCGGATCGAAGCAGCGCTGGAAAAAATCCGCAGCCGCACCATGGCGATGCAGCGAAGCGAGGAACTTTCCGAAACCGCAGCGGTACTGTTTGAACAGCTCCGGGAACTGGGGGAACAGCCCGAACGCGCCTTTATCGGGGTGGTGAACGAAGAAGAGCATGTCATCGAAATATGGGCCACCCGGCATGGCGGCACGCTGATGAAAATGGGCATCCGGGCAACGATCGACGAGCCCTTTGTGATGAACCGGATGTACAGGGCCTGGAAGAAACATAAAAAATCGCTGGTCATCGACCTGAAAGGTGATGAACTGGAAGGCTATTTCCAGTTCCTGAAAAATTTAGGCGCCCCGGTGAACCGCGACATATTCGGGGAAAGAAGATTTGAAAACATCGCTTTTTTTTCCAAAGGCATGCTGGGTGTCATCACCCCCGATGAGCAGAAGCCGGAGGCAATACAATTATATGAACGCTTTGCCGGCGTATTTGATCTTACCTACACGCGTTTCCTCGACCTCCAAAAAGCGGAAGACCAGGCGAGGGAAGCGCAAATCGAACTGGCGCTGGAAAGAGTGAGGGCCCGCACGATGGCCATGCATCGCAGCGATGAACTGTCGGAAACGGCGCAGGTACTGTTCCAGCAAATGACCGAACTGGGAGATATCCCCGACCGGATCGCCATCGGCATCATGGATGAGAATGAAAGGGTCATTAATTTCTGGACTACTGACCAGTCGGGCATTCAGATCAATGTCAGCTACCAGGCAAGCTATGATGAACCGACCACCATTTCAAAAATAATTAAAGCCTGGAAAGCGCAGGAGAAATCGGCTGTCATCGACCTGCAGGGGAAAGAACTGCATGACTGGATCCGTTATGTGCGTACCGGCATGAAGCTGGAAGTGAAAGAGGATTTGCTGAAAGAACGGCGGGTGCACCATGTCGGGTTTTTCTCGCATGGAATACTGCTGTTCACCACGCATGAACCGCTTCCTGCGGAATCGGTACAAATACTGGAACGGTTTGCTTCGGTATTCAACCTGACCTACCGCCGCTTCCTCGACCTGCAGCAGGCGGAAGCGCAAACCCGCGAAGCCCAGATCGAAGCGGCGCTGGAAAAAGTAAGGTCCCGCTCGCTGGCCATGCACAAAAGTTCGGAATTAAGCGAAGTGGTGGCCGTATTATTTGAAAAGATAGGAGAGCTGGGTATCAAGTCGGACGGTATCAATATTAATATACTGGATGAAGGGACCCGTAATTTTCAGTCCTGGCTGGCCGAACCGGGGCACCGTTATGCCACCTGTTTCCATGTGCCGTATTTCAGCAACCCGGTGGTAGACGATATTTTCGACGCTTACAACGCTAAGCAAGAATTACTGTCAAAGGTTTATACCCTGGAAGAAAAAAGCGCATTTTTTAATCACCTCTATACACACACTGATTTTAAATACCTGCCCGATGACCGGAAGAACCTGATACTCCATTCCCCGTACTGGGAAGTCTCGATCGCGTTTGCGAAGAATTCTGCCCTTAGCCTGCACAGTTATACGGGAAAAATTTTCAGCGACAATGAAAATAATATCCTGAAACGTTTTGCCCGGGTGTTCGAGCAATCGTACACGCGTTTCCTCGACCTCCATAAAGCGGAAATACAGGCACGGGAAGCACAGATCGAGGCTTCGCTGGAAAGAGTAAGGGGTAAGGCGATCGCCATGCATAGTTCAAAGGATCTGTCAGAAGCAGTGAATGTGTTTTTCGGGGAATTAAAGATCCTGGGGATAACGCCCATACGCTGCGGGGTGGGTGCGGTGGATGAGCGGGAAAGAACGTCCACGCTCTCCGCTACCACCGCACAGCAACAGGGAGAATCTTATGAAGTGATCGGCCAGCTTAAACTGGAAGGCCATCCTGTCCTGGATAATATCTTCCGGCATTGGAAGGAACAGCGGGAATATTTCCCCGTGTTAAGGGGAAAAGAGATAACCAGCTATTACCAGGTGATGAAGCCGCAGCTTTCCTTTCCCGATTATCCGGAAGAGGCCACGCATTATGGCTGTTATTTTTATTTCAGGGAAGGCCTTGTCTTTGCCTGGTCGGAAAAAGAATTCTCGGAGGAAGAACTCCGGATATTCAGGCGATTTACCGCTGTTATTTCGCTGACCTTTCGCCGTTATATTGAACTGCAGAAATCGGAGGCCAATGCCCGGGAAGCGGTGCGGCGGGCCTCGCTCGACCGTATCCGGGCGGAGATCGCGTCGATGCGAACGGTTAACGACCTGGAAAGGATCACGCCCCTGGTCTGGAACGAACTGACCATTCTCGGGGTGCCCTTTATCCGCTGCGGGGTGTTTATTATGGATGACGCGCAGTCGCTGATGCACACATTTTTGTCGACGCCCGATGGAAAAGCCATCGCCGCCTTTCACCTGGCCTATGATACACCGGGAAACGTGATGCAGATCGTGGGTCATTGGAAGGAGAAAAAGATTTTTATCGACCACTGGGATGAGAACACTTTCCGCGAATGGACAGAGACCCTGATCGCCCGCGGCGCAATCCAGGCGAAGGATAATTACCTGGCCAGTTACCCGGCCGGCGGGTTTTACCTGCATTTCCTTCCCTTCCTGCAAGGGATGCTTTATGTAGGCAATGGCAGTCAATTGAACGAGGAAGAAATAAAACTGGTGCAATCCCTGGCCGATGCGTTTGCCACGGCCTATGCCCGGTATGAGGATTTCAATAAACTTGAAGCGGCCAAACAACAGGTAGAGCATACGCTGTCCGATCTCCGGCAGGCGCAGCAGCAGCTGGTGCAATCGGAAAAAATGGCTTCGCTGGGAGAACTGACCGCCGGTATCGCACACGAAATTCAGAACCCACTGAACTTCGTCAATAATTTTTCAGAAGTGAGCAATGAATTGCTGGATGAAATGAAAACGGAGCTGGATCGCGGTGATGTGGAAGAAGCCAAAACGATTGCCGGCGATGTAAAGCAAAACCTGGAAAAGATCCTGCATCACGGCAAAAGGGCCGATGCCATCGTGAAAGGCATGCTGCAGCACAGCCGCAGCAGCAGCGGGCAGAAAGAACCGACCGATATCAACCTGCTGGCCGATGAATACCTGAGACTGTCCTACCACGGGCTAAGAGCCAAGGACAAAACATTTAACGCCAGCTTCCAATCCGATTTCGATCCCGGTCTCGAAAAAGTTAATGTGATTCCCCAGGATATCGGCCGCGTGATCCTCAACCTGATCAACAACGCTTTTTACGCGGTTTCGGAAAAGCGAAAATTGAATATTCCCGGTTACGAACCGACCGTAAAGATTACTACGAAGCGGATTCTCCCGGCTCCCGGGGGGCCGGCGGGGACCGGTGCCATTGAAATTAGAGTAACCGATAACGGTATGGGTATCCCGCAACGGGTACTGGATAAAATATTCCAGCCCTTCTTTACGACCAAGCCCACGGGGCAGGGCACAGGGCTGGGCTTAAGTTTGAGTTATGATATCATAACAAAGGGACATAGAGGAGAACTGAAAGTGGAAACGAAGGATGGCGAGGGGAGCGAATTCATCATACAATTACCCATTAATTAAAAATCATCGTATGGTTCATCCTGAATCAGTATCTGAAGTTATCCCGGCAGCCATTCTGGAAAAAATTGATGATTTAAACCGCCGGGCCTGGGAAGTGCATATCACGCAACCTAAATTGGGGCTTGAATTAAGCAGTGAAGCAAAATCGCTGGCGGAAAAATATAATTATCCCGGCGGACTGGCTTATGCCACCAGGAATATGGGTGTCAGTCACCGCTACCTTTCCAACCTCGAAACGGCGCTAACGCTTTCCTTCGAGGCGCTTGATTTGTTTGAACAAACCGGTGATAAAAGCGGGGAAGCGCAGGCCCTGGTTTCGATCGGTGCGATTTATTATTATATGGGTGATATTGACAGAAGCCTGGACTTTTTTTTAAAAGGAGTGCAGTGCAGCGAAGATGCCGGAAACAAAGAAGCACAGGCTTATGCCTATAACGGGGCCGGTTATGTGTACGGCGTAACACTCGGCGATCACAAAAAGGGGCTGGAATACCTTGGGAAAGCATTAGTCCTGAGCAGGGAAGTGGTGGCCTCTCATGATCTCCAGCCGCGCGTGCTCGATTGCATGGCAGAAATATACCTGAATGACGGGCAAATGGAAAAGGCCTACGAATCCGCGATGGCGTGCCTTCAGCTAAGCGAACAATCTTCGCAGAAGATTATGAAAGGGGATGCGTTATTTACGATCGGAAATCTTTTTTTACGGCAAAACCGGCTGGAAGAATCTAAGAAATATTTTTTAGACAGTCTTTCAAACAGCCGGGAGATCAACTATAAGGTGGGAGAGGCTGACTGCTTATTGAATTTGGGGAAAATATCATTCCGGGAAAAAGATGCCGGGAAAGCAGAAGCTTATTTTCTTGAATCGCTGAAAGTGGCCGAAGACATAAAGGCAAAAGCCATGATCTATAAGGCGCATGAAGCCTTGTCGGAAGTATATGAAAGCAAAAAAGATATTCAGTCGTTTGTTAAACACTACAAGCTTTATCATAAATACAAGTCGGAGGTTTTCAGGGACGAACAGGAAAACAAGCAGAAATACCTGAATATCCAATACGAAATGGAGAAACTGCAAAAAGAAGCCGAGATCAACCGCCTGACCAATGTAGTGATGAAAGAAAAAAATGCGGAGCTGGAAAAGAAAACGGAAGAGCTGGAACAATCTTATAATAGTGTATCTGTCTTAAGCAAGATCGGCCGGGATATTACTTCCACGCTTGACCTTGATACCATTTTGAATACGGTCTATGAAAATGTGAACCAAATGATGGACGCCACTGTATTCGGGATCGGTATTTACCGGCAGGAGGAGCAAACCATTGAATACCGTCTGGCCATCGAACAAGGGAAACGGTTCCAGCCCTATCGCCGGGAAATGAGCGATAAAAGCCAGCTGGCGGTTTGGTGCATTGAAAACAACAAAGAGGTGTTGATCAATGACATTCAAAAAGATTTTTCAAAATACCTGAAAAATATAGATTACACCGTTCCGGCTTCCGTTATCCTGGAGGATGGCAGCACGCCGCAGAATCCCCATTCACTTATTTATCTCCCGCTGCAGGTCAAAGATAAAATCATTGGCCTGATTTCGGTACAATCTTATGATAAGCACGCCTACACCCGCCATCACCTCGATATACTTAAGACCCTGGCATCTTACACTTCGGCCGCCTTATATAATGCGCAGTCCTACGAATCACTGCAGCATGCGTTGAACGAGCTTAAAGTAACGCAGGAACAACTGGTGCAATCGGAAAAAATGGCTTCGCTGGGGGAACTGACGGCGGGCATCGCACACGAGATCCAGAACCCGCTGAATTTCGTCAATAATTTTTCGGAAGTGAACAGGGAATTGCTGGCCGAGATGAAAGAGGAAATCGGCAAAGGAAATAAGGTCATGGCCATGGCGGTAGCGGAAGATATCATGGCAAACGAGGAAAAAATTCTTCATCATGGAAAAAGAGCCGACGCTATCGTGAAGGGTATGCTGCAGCACAGCCGCAGCAGCAGCGGGCAGAAAGAACCCGCCGATATCAACGCGCTTTGCGAGGAATACCTGCGACTGGCCTATCATGGGTTTAGGGCCAAAGACAAATCTTTTAACGCGTCATTCGAAACGGACCTGGATCCCGCGGTGGGAAAGATCAGTATAGTGCCGCAGGATATCGGCAGGGTGATCCTGAACCTGATTAATAATGCTTTTTATGCGGCCCCCCTGCCTCCGGCAGGCGGGTATGCCGACCCCGCTTACCGGCATAATCCTACCGTTTGGGTTAGCACTAAAAATGCTGGTGATAAAGTAGAGATTCGGGTCAGGGACAATGGTCCGGGAATACCTGCCAAAATCCTGGATAAAATATTCCAGCCATTCTTTACTACCAAGCCCACGGGACAGGGAACGGGTCTCGGCCTGAGTTTGAGTTACGATATCATAAAAGCGCATGGCGGTGAATTGAAAGTGGAAACGCAGGAAGGGGCGGGTACCGCATTTATTATATTATTGCCTTT
>CAYNSL010000081.1:0-16362 GCA_964399755.1 uncultured Chitinophaga sp.
CCCATTGTCCCGTAGGGACAAAATATCGGTAGCCCCGTAGGGGCCGCATATTGGTTAATAAATATTATTAATTGCACCCGGAAGATGTACCGGGAAATATGTAATTTCAAGATAATTCACATAATAATATTCAGCCACAGGGAACCCTTTATTAAACCGTACAAAAATCGAAAGGATCATCCGTCATTTCATTTTTGTCATTTATAACCCCTGAATCATGGCTAACACCTACACGCAAATCCATTTACAATTTGTTTTCGCCGTTCGCTTCCGCGCTTCATTGATTGATGACAGCTGGAAAAATGAATTGTATAAGTACATGACGGGAATCGTTCACGCACATAACCATAAATTGCTGATCGTAAATGGAATGCCTGATCATATCCATATGCTTGTGGGCATGAGACCCACACAATCCATCGCGGAATTGTTGCAGGATATCAAAGGAGATTCTTCGAAATGGATTAATGAAAAGAAACTTTCGAAATCCCGATTCGAATGGCAGCAGGGATACGGCGCATTTTCATATTCCAAAAATCAATTGCCACAATTGATTCATTATATCGCCAGACAGGAAGATCATCATCGCCGTACATCATTCCTGCAGGAATACAGGGAACTTTTACAGGAATTTGATGTTTCCTTCGAAGACAGGTATATTTTCAAAGCGGCGGAATAATGAATATGATTGAGACAGTTATTCTCAAAAGTCAGGCACTGCCGTCTGCCTGGTCTTTTTCAGTTTGGTAAACAATTCATATTCCTTTATTACGCGGAGTATTTCCGCCACCGCCCAGGCCTGCGCCACACAACCCCGCGGGTGATGGGGAGCGTCGGCATCGAAAATCTCGGAAACGGAACCGATGCAACCTTCTGCAAGGTGGTACTGAAAGGCACGGATGATCTTTTTGGCTTTCACTCTACCCCTCCCGGCGTTCAGCCGGATCACTGCATCCACGTAGGTTCCGAGTAACCAGCTCCATACGGTGCCTTCATGATAGGCAGCGTCACGGTGCCACTGATCGCCTCCGTATTGATGAACATAGTGTACGTCACTGGCCGGAAGGCTTCGTAATCCGACCGGTGTAACCAATTCCTTTTCGGTAATGTTCAATATGCTGATTGCCTTTGCCGGATCATCCATCACTTCATAGGGAAGCGTGACTGCGAAAAGCTGGTTGGGACGCAGGCTGGGGTCCGGATTGCCGTTTTCATCGATATTATCATACAGGTAACCGCCCTCCGCGTACCAGAATAATTTATTGAATGAATCTTTCACCGTCGCAGCCATCGCTGCGAAATCTCCCGCCGCGCCCGTCTCTCCATTTAATTGCAGCAGTGCGCTGTAAATACACAAAGCATTATACCAAAGCGCCTGTATCTCCACCGGTTTGCCCATCCGCGGCGTCACCACCCAATTGCCGATACGCGCGTCCATCCAGGTAAGCTGCTGTCCTTTTTCGCCGGCAAACAATAATCCATCATTGCCGGCATGTATATTGTATCGGGTTCCCCTGCAATGCCAGTCGATGATCGATTTGAGTACAGGCAATAACTCCTTTAGAACAAATTCCCTGTCGTCGGTAGCCAGCAGGTATTTATGAATGGCGATAAAGTACCAGAGCGTTCCATCCACGTTATTGTATTCAGGCGCTTCCCCGTTATCCTGGAACCGGTTGGGCAGCATCCCCTGGCTGACGCTGCCGGCGAAAGCTGCGAGGATCTTTTTCGCATCGCCGAAGCGACCCGTAGCAAGGGTCAGACCCGGAAGGCTGATCATCGTGTCCCTGCCCCAGTCAGTAAACCAATGATACCCCGCTATGATTGTTTTTAAATTTTCACCGCGCTTCACAATAAACTGGTCGGCGGCAAGTACCAGTTGCCGGAAGGTTTCATCATCGGGTTGCCCGGCCATGAGTTTTAACCGGCGCTGTTCCTCTTTCTCCAGCAACAGGATTGCATCGCGGCCGGAAGGTGCTTCTGTTGAAATGATGATTCCCAGGGAGTCGCCCCTCTTCAGGCTAACGGAGAAAATTCCGTGATTGAGCAGATCTTCAGTATGATCAAGTCCGCGGTACTGCTCAACGCTGTATTGAAACTTGTTGAACCAGCGCGGGTCGTGCCGGTAGGACGATCCCGGAACCTGTATATATATGTGATGTATCCCATCCGGGCTATTGTGAAAGATCCCGTCCCTGAATTCCGCATCCCAGTGCAGTTGCGGGCCGGCCTGTTGCAGGGAATGGTATCCCCGGGCCGCCACCAGCGGCAAGAGCTCAAGGGTAAAGGGGTTGGGAGCCTGCAAGACCGTGTATTTAACGACAACCGTGTTTTCTCCGCGGATCGCTGCAATAGTTTTTTCGAGGCGGATCCCTTCGGCTTCGTAAACCCATTGGGGGAACAGGTTTTTCGTAAAACTTTCCAGGTAATGATGACCGTTAGGGTGAATGACGTCCCCCGCGTACCGGTTGGCGCCAAGTTCTATCCGGGTTTCACCGGTAACGATCGTTTCATCGAGTTTGGATAAGAGCAGCATCCGGTCAGCGGGCGGTACCACCGATGCCATCAACAAACCGTGGTAGCGGCGGGTGTGGGCGCCGATTACCGTGGAAGCGCTCCAGCCGCCCAGCCCGTTTGTTTCAAGCCATTCATATTGTGTGGCGTCTGCGAAATTCTGCAGTACGGCTTTGCTTATTTTCAGCATTTTGCACTTTTAAACAGTTATTTCCGTTCTTTTAATTTTTTTCTTCGCGGATTCGGGTTTGCTGATGCAGTTGATCAGCTCTGCCACGACGCCCGTCCAGCCCGTCTGGTGCGACGCGCCGACTCCCCGCCCGGTATCGCCATGGAAGTATTCGTAAAACAAAACCAGGTCCCTGAAATGGGGATCGTTTTTATACAGGTCGGATCCGTTATTAACGGGACGATGCCCGTCAGCCCCCTCCCGGAAAACAGATACCAGGCGTTTGGATAATTCATTCGATACCTCGCTAAGCCGGATCCAATTGCCGGAGCCGGTGGGGTATTCCACTTTGCAATTGTCCCGGTAATAGTCGCAATAAGTTTTAAGCGCTTTTACCAGCAGGAAATTCATCGGCATCCATACCGGGCCGCGCCAGTTGGAATTGCCCCCGAATAACCCCGAGCGGCTTTCCCCGGGCTGGTAGTTGAGACCGAAGTCCTGTCCGTCAATATTCACGGCGTACCCTTTTTCATGGATCTTTGAAATGGAACGGATGCCACCCCTGCTCAGGAATTCCTCTTCATCCAGCAGGGCTTTCATCAGTTTCTGCAGGCGTGAACGGGGCACAAGGGATAATAATATATCATCGTGGTCATTCAATTCTTCTATCACCAGGTACTGGCCGTTATCGGCGCGGTAACGCTGGAACCATTTCAGGCGTTTGTGAAAATCGGGCAGTTTCTCCAGCCATTCCTTTTTCAGGACAAGAACGGCAAACAGCGTGGATAAACCAACAAGCGACCGCACTTTCAGCGGAATATACCGCCCATCGGGCATCGACAGGACATCGTAAAAAAACCCTTCTTCCTCATCCCATGATCCGGTCCAGTTTTCGCCAATGCGGTTGAGGGATTCGGCGATGTAAACAAAGTGCTCAAAGAATTTGGTGGTCACGTCTTCGTAACTGTCGTCATGTTGGGAAATTTCCAGCGCCATTTCCAGCATATTGAGGCAGTACATGGCCATCCAACTGGTGCCATCTGCCTGTTCCAGCCGGCCACCGCCGGGAATTGTATTGCTCCGGTCGAAAACGCCGATATTATCCAGGCCCAGGAATCCTCCTTCGAACACGTTATTGCCTTTGCTGTCTTTACGGTTCACCCACCAGGTGAAATTGATCAGTAATTTCTGGAAAACGCGTTTTAAAAAATGAATATCACCCGCTCCCGTTTTTTCTTTTTCCATTTTATATACCTGCAGGCAACTCCAGGCATGTACCGGCGGGTTCACGTCGGAGAAGGCCCATTCATAGGCGGGTAACTGGCCGTTGGGGTGCATATACCATTCGCGGAGGAAAAGGATGAGCTGATCTTTAGCAAACTGCGGGTCTACCATCGACAGGGGTACGCAATGAAAAGCAAGGTCCCATGCCGCGTACCAGGGATATTCCCATTTATCGGGCATGGAAATGATATCCTCGTTATTCAGCGACATCCACTGGTGGTTCCGCCCGGTCATTCGCTGCGCGGGCGGTGCCGGTTGCCCCGGATCTCCGTTGAGCCAGCGCGGGATATCGATATTAAAATATTGTTTGCTCCAGAGCAACCCGGCAAATGCCTGCCGCTGGATATTGCGCAGATCACTCTCCCGGGCATTGGAAAGCTGTTCGTAAAAATCATTCGCTTCATTCAGCCGTTGTGCAAAGGTATTGTCGAAACCAGGGTCAAAGGGATCGCCGCTGATTTCCGACTTCGACAGGCGCAATTTAACTGTCACCGATGCGCCCGCGGGTATCTTGTATTCGTACATCGGGGAAAACTTGGTCCCCTCCTTCTTGCTTTCGAGCCAGTTAAAGTCGTTTCCGGTGACTGCCCTGTGAAAAGCGTCTTTCACAAAAGGCGTCTTGTTGGGCTGGCCGTATAAACGTTCGGTGTTGGTTTCATTTTCGGTGAACAGGGTGCGGGCAGGGCGTTCAAAATAAAAATGATATTCACCGGCTGCGTAATCAATTACTTTCACTTCCCCGTATCCATTCGGGACTTTTTTAAGATACATCAGCGGTTTATCTTTTGCCATCCCGAAGCTCCAGAGATTCCGGAACCAGAGTGTGGGGAGAATGGTAATGGCAGCCGTTTCCTGACCACGATTATGGATCGTAATCCTGATATGGATATCTTCCGCATCCTTTTTTGCGTATTCGGTAAATACGTCAAAATATTTTCCTTCATTGAACACCCCTGTATCCGGCAGTTCGTATTCGTCCTCTTCTTTTGACCGGCGGTGGTTTGTTTCCACGAGGTCGCTGTAAGGAAAAGCGGCTTGCGGGTATTTATACAAATGCTTCATGTAGGAATGGGTCGGCGTATTGTCGAGGTAATAATATAATTCCTTGACGTCTTCCCCGTGATTTCCCTCGGGGCCGCTCAAGCCAAAGAGGCGTTCTTTCAGGATGGGGTCCTTTCCATTCCAGAGCGCCAGGGCAAAACAGATCCGCTGCTGCTCGTCGCTGATGCCCGCGATCCCGTCTTCTCCCCAGCGGTAAACCCGGGAACGGGCATGGTCATGCGGAAAATAATCCCAGGCGCTACCGGTCGCGCTGTAGTCTTCCCGCACGGTACCCCACTGACGTTCGCTGAGGTAGGGGCCCCATTTTTTCCACTGCGGGTAGTTCAGTCTTTGCTGTTCTGTGTTCATGTAATTTATTTTTCTGAAACGATTCGGTCAATCTTCAGTTATTTCTACATTTTGAGGTAACTTTTTTTGTGGTGCCGGTTTATCCATTATCTTCAAAACCCGGGTACAGGGTCATTCCGCCATCGACGAACAGCGTGGTCCCGTTTACATAATCCGCATCATCGCTGGCAAGCCAGGTGGCCGCCTTGCCGATATCTTCCACCTGCCCGATCCTTTTCTGCGGGATCAAACGCAGCAAATTCTGTAAATGTTCCGCGGTATCCCATGCGTCGTGATTGATCGGCGTAGCGATCGCGCCGGGCGCTATGGAATTGATGCGGATCTTTCGGGGGGCGAATTCCTGTGCGATGGTTTTCATCATCAGCATCACGCCGCCTTTGCTGGCCGCGTAATTGGCATGTCCTGCCCAGGGAATAACTTCGTGCACGCTGCTCATGCATATGATCTTACCCGCGCTTTTGGATTTTCCGTTCACGCCGCGCCGTAAAAATTCGCGAATGGCTTCCCGGGCGCAGAGGAACTGGCCGGTAAGGTTGACTCCTATCACGAAATTCCACTGATCGAGCGACATCTCTGTGAAAGGAGCATCCTTTTGCAGTCCGGCGTTATTCACAAGGATATCCACGGTGCCAAATTGCCCGATCACGTCCGAGAACATTTTCTTTACCTGGTCCTCCTTGCTTACATCGCACTGGTAGGCGATGGCCACTCCGCCAAGACTGTTGATATCGCGGGCTACTTCTTCCGCCATTTCGCGGGCGCCCGGTACCGGGTAGTTGATGACGACCGTAGCTCCCGCTTTGGCCATTTCCTTCGCGCAACCCGCTCCGATGCCGCTGCTCGCTCCGGTGATGATCGCGACCTGTCCCTGTAATTTTTTCTCCATGCTATTATAATTTTTATTTTTAAAACAATGTGGTGATAAATGATCCTGCTGCAGAAAACTTCTTTTGTTTTTCGATTCCTTTCCTGATCAGCGATATTTCAAAATCTGTGACGATATTCGAGTAATTCCGGAAAGCCTCTTCGGCGCTGGGAAAAGGGTTGTTATATCCCCATGATCCCTTTCCGCCTTCCTTTGCCATGTAATAGAAATAATCGGCTGCCTGCAACCGTCCCCAGGTGGTGATGGATTGTTCACAGTCGCTGTTCATCACCATGCGCTGCAGGCTGTATATTTTTTTGAGGGTATTATTTTGCATCACGTTTTCCTGCCAGCAGCTTCCCGCTATTGATTTGTCTTCCCAGGAGATTGCCTGGGGTACATTATAGATATCCCGTGGATAATGATCCTCCAGCGCGGCGGAAGGCGTGGAGAAAGTAAAACGGTCGCGGGCCAGGACAGCGGCGGGAAGGGATTCCAGGAACTCAAATATGCCGCTGTCCTTTGTTTTATGCAGCCCGAAGGTTTCATAGTCCAGTAAAATATTGATGACCGCAGTATCGGCCGGATGAGCGTGCAGCCATTCCGAAAATTTTGCCGCAGTCAGGGGATGTTCGCTCCAGTTTGTGTCATTGAAGCGAAAGGCAATATCGTCGGATAGCCGTGCATTACGCAGTAATAAGCCGAAGTCGCCGTTATCCGGAGCCGCGTAAAGGCAATTGGGCGACCTTCCCTGAAGTATTTTTTCCGTACCCTCGCAGATAACGCCCCTGAATCCTTCGCCGGCCAGCCATTGGGCCAGTTGGTTGTCATAAATCAGTTCCGTATTACGGAATACTTTCGGCACCACTCCGAATACTTTTTTTACCAGGCCGGCATGCAGGCTGATCTGCCGGTAGAATTCCCGCTGCGAATAGAGGTAGCTCACCGAATGATAATAGGTCTCCGCCAGTATTTCGGCGCAACCGGTGGCAATAATCTGCTGAAAAGAGGCGATCACATCGGGCCGGTATTCCTGCAGCAATTCCAGGGTAATACCGCTGATGGAGAAACTCACTTTAAAATGCCCCCTGTGCCTGCTGATAAGGTCCAGGATGATATTATTTGCAGGCAGGTAACAGTCATCTGCCAGCCGGTTGATCAGCTTCGCATCTGCCTCCCGGTCTATATAGCAGTGCTGTACCGCCACATCGCAGGGCTGGTATTTTTTAAGCCGGTAGGGCTGGTGCACTTTAAAATATAAACAAACTGAGGTCACGATTTTTATTTTACTTCCGATTGCCGATAAAAACGGCCGCTGTTTTCACAGGGCCGTTGCCAGACAGGCTGATTACCAAACCATCCCAAATAATGTTGGAAAGGCGCAACTGCAGGAGAAACCTGTACGGTGTAAAATTAACGGCGCGGGCCGGTCTATGCTGTCATGCCGTTTACATTCGGCCGGAATCTCTGTTGCTTAATTCCAGGCATAAGGATTGTTCAATTCGATATGCTTCCGGTTATAACAAAGCAGTCCCGAGCTTCTCAGTTCATTCAGCAGCATGTTAACGCTCTGCCGCGATGTGGCGATGAAACCGGCGATATCGCTGTGCGTAAGGTAATTGTTCAGGACAATTTTGTCGCCGATCTTATTGCCGTCACTGCGCGCCCAGTTCTTGATAAACCGGATAAGCCGGTCCTTCGTATCGCGGTATACCAGGTCTGCGTGCCGGTTCTCCAGGCGCTGCAATTTGCTGTTCACCTTCCGGGCATATGCCAGCGCCGTTGCGGGGTTATCTTCAAGGATCCTTTTGAAATCACTTACCTGGAAAGAACAGATGATCGTATTGGCGGTGAGCGCTTCGGCGCATTCATCACTGGCAAACTGGCCTTCCAGTCCCATATCCCCGAAAATATCCGGTTCAGTCAGGATATCTTTCACCAGTTCGCTTTCACTGTTGCTGAGATCGGTAATCTTTATTTTTCCTTTTACCAGGAAATGAACACGGGTGTAACCGCCTTCACCGTAGCCGATGATCTCGCCCCGGTAAACGGTCTTGATTTTCGCAACGGCGGCGGCTTCTTTCAGCTTTTGCTCGGACAGAGACGCCAGCATGGGATGATTCCGCAGGTAGAAGTATTTCATTTCTTCAGACATGGTTATAGGTTTTAAAGATGTATAATGTTGTTTTTTCTTATTCGTTTGTTATGGCTGTTTCAACTTTCCGTGCCATCACTTCTTTCGGGGCCAGGCCCCGTATATAATCGACCAGGTTTCCGTTCCTGAAAAATAGAATCGTGGGCAGCTCTGTCACGCCATACTCGCGATCAATCCCGGTCTCACGCTCCACATCCACGGTATAAAAGCGGGCTTTACCATCAAAGGAGCCGGCGAGCTCTTCATAGATCGGTAAAATGATCTGGCAGGCCCCGCTCCATTCCGTTTTAAACTGCACCACCAAAACACCCTTGCTTTCCGTTACTTCCTTTTTTAATTGCTTCTTAGAAATCGTCTTGTTCATTTTTTCTTTTGTTACAGGTAGCCAATCGCCGTGCCAGAAATTATTTTTATAAGTTTCATCCCACGAAACTCAATACAGTAAAGGCTTTCAGGAGATTTACATTTTACGAATATTTTCGTATATTAAGCACCGAATTCCCAATATTTTGGGACTTTCCCAAGTATTTGGGAATATAAAACTCCCGGTTTTGGGAAAACTATTCAGCGGTATCGCAGGGCCGGCAAACCGTCATGTCAATTCCAGGCATTATATATATATAAATGAAAAAGGGCGCCGGACGATATATCCCTCACCCTTTTCATTGTTGCAGCCGAATGCACGCGCCGGCCATGCATATTTATTTCGGATATTTCTGACCCCGTACGGCAGACCAGTTATCATCTGCCTTCCGGATATAATTTTCGCGATCCTTATTCCAGGTTTCCCGCACATCGGTATTATAGTTCAGGTATAATTTACCGTTTACGATGGTCCAGGCATCGGGACTGGTCCTTGCTTTATACCCGCGCGAGCAGCCGAAAGCGCAGTACCCGCCATATTGCGGTTCATATTTTCCCGGATCTGCCCTGAAATGATCGGCATTTTCCCGGCTGGCAAACAGCCAGGTGGCGCCCTTGTATTCCACGCTGAATTCCGTTGTTCCCTTTACAGGTTTGGAATCGGTAAAATAAGCCACCGCATCATAGCCCCCGATGGCGGCATTGTCTTTTACAAAAATTTCATTCGTCTGTGCCAAAAGGCCGGTGCAGGTACCCAGTAGCATCGCGGTTCCCAAAAAGAATTTTTTCATTGATTTTTTGAGATAAAAGTAGGCGGGCCCCCGCGCCTGCCGTGTAGGCTGTTTTACAATTCGCCGCAATTGCCGGATAGTCCTGAGACTTTAATCATTGTTTTGAAGTCTTTAACAGAAAACTTATTTCTCTGTCACGGGGAAGACAGTCACCCGGAGCATACGCGCCTAGATTTGTGGAAACAAAAAAAAATGCAAAGAAGAATATTACTGGTATTACTAACGGTTTTTTCAGGACTGATCACCTTGGCCCAGGATCCTGCTGCCCTGCGAAAAAGTCAATTTAACCTGAATGATGAGGGAGTGGCCATTAAAGGATACGACCCTGTGGCTTATTTCGTGAGTCATGAAGCGGTAAAAGGAAAAAAAGAACTGGCGGTCTATCACCAGGGTGTAACCTATCATTTCGCCACTGTTGAAAA
Source organism: uncultured Chitinophaga sp. (assembly GCA_964399755.1). Classification (GTDB taxonomy): domain Bacteria; phylum Bacteroidota; class Bacteroidia; order Chitinophagales; family Chitinophagaceae; genus JJ008. The sequence goes on from CAYNSL010000081.1 coordinate 9,974, forward strand.
TAAGGAAGAATTTAAAAAGAACCCGTTCCGGTACGAGCCCGAGTACGGCGGCTGGTGCGCCTACGCGATGGGGGCAAAAGGGGAAAAAGTCAGCATCAACCCCGAAACGTTCAAGATCCTGAACGGAAAATTATATCTCTTTTACAACCGAGGTTCCAATAATACGCTGAACACCTGGAACAGGGATGAACCCGGCCTGAAAAGCAAAGCGGATCTGAACTGGAAAAAGATTTTTCATTAATCCTAAACTAAAACCCATGTCGAACCAGGCAACTTCCATACTGTATTGGGCGCTTCGCATCCTCGCAGCCCTGATCATGCTGCAAACCCTGTATTTCAAATTCAGCGGCGCCGGGGAGTCGGTCTATATTTTTTCCACGCTGGGGATGGAACCCTGGGGACGCATTGGCACAGGGGCGCTGGAGCTCCTTGCATCGGTGCTGATCCTTTACCCGCGTACCACGGTGTTCGGCGCAATACTGGGAACCGGCCTGATGAGCGGCGCCATCTGGTTTCACGCGACGAAACTGGGTATTTCCGTTCGCGGCGATGGCGGGCAACTTTTCATTTACGCGTTGCTGGTGTTTATGTCCTGCGTGATATTGCTGATCGCAAACAGGAATGAACTGGCTGACATGACGCGCCGGCTTACCGGCAAAACAAACTGATGCAGAAAAATGATCAACCATTATCAATCTTATAATTACCCGGGCAGCGCCGGGCTGCGTTCACATCCAAAACAATAATTATGCTGCTCAAACAACCCATCCAACACGTGTTCGTACAACTGAGTGAATCAATAAAACAACTCAGCAATGCGGAATACACCCGGCCTAGCCGGATCTTATTCAATGCCACGATCGGCCAGCACGTCCGTCATATCATCGAGCTATTCCTCTGCCTCGAATCGGGATACCGGGATGGTTTCGTGAATTATGAAAAAAGAAAACGGGATTACCGGATTGAAACGGATCGCGCCTTTGCCACAGGGCTGCTCCGGGATATTTATGAACGGCTCGACCGGCCCGACCGTGACCTGGTGCTGGAGGCTGAAGATTACTGCGAATCAGCGGAACCGGTGGTCATCTCAACAAATTATTACCGGGAACTGGCCTATAACCTTGAACATACCATTCACCATATGGCGCTGATCCGGGTAGGTATCGCCGAAGTTTCCAACCTGCAACTCCCCGCCGAATTCGGCGTGGCTTATGCTACTGTAAAATACCGCCAGCAATGTGCACAGTAAGTTATATACCGGTAAACGGAACGGTGTACCTCACCTCCAACCGCGATGAAAAAAGCAGCCGCAAAAAAGCGATAGCCCCCACCCTGCACCGTTACAACGGATGCAACCTCATCTATCCCCGCGACGCGGAAATGGGCGGCACCTGGATCGCAATGAAAGAAAACGGGGATGCGGCCGTGCTGCTGAACGGCGCCTTTTTGTGCCACGAATCACGACCGCCCTACCGGCAGAGCCGCGGTATTATTTTTCTCGATATCATGTCCACGCGTTCACCTTCATTAACTTTTTCAAAAACAAATCTCGGCGGAATCGAACCCTTTACGCTGATCATCGTGGAGAACGGATCCCTTTTCGAGTTTCGCTGGGACGGCGAAGAGAAATATTGCCGGCAGCTTTCGCGTATCCGGCCGCATATCTGGTCTTCTTCAACACTGTATGACGGGCTCGTTATCAAAAAAAGGGAAGAATGGTTTGCCCGCTTTCTGAACAGGCATCCGCGCCCCACACAGCTGGATATTCTGAATTTTCACCGGCACGCGGGCGATGGCGACAGCCGGAATAACCTGCTGATGGACAGGGAAGGAATTTATTCCACCGTCAGCATCACCGGGATACTGCTGACGGCTGACCGGGGAAGCATGAAATATCATGACCTGAAATCGGGAATGCTGCTCGAGAAAAAAATCGAATTGTATCCCTCCAAACAATTGTTATGATCAGGAAAATCGCCTACCACCCCTTTTTTATCAAACTCTTTAACTGGGAATACTGGCCCTTTCACTTCGTTTACGGGCCCCTCTATTTCTACTGGCTCTGGCTTTGCCTGAAAGCAAGGTCTTTTTTCTTTTTCAACACTTCCAATCCCGGCATTGAAAACGGGGGCTTCCTGATGGAATCAAAATGGTCGATCTATCAATTATTACCGCCGCAGGTTTATCCCCAAACGGAATTTTTCGAAGCCGGCATTCCTGTTGATATGTTTCTGGAAAAGATCCGTGACCGGAAATTCCAATATCCCCTGGTGGGTAAACCGGATATCGGGATGCAGGGGTTGTCGGTGAAGAAACTGAACACCGAATCCGAATTACTCGATTATGCCCTGACCTCGAAAGTGAATTTCCTAATACAGGAATTTGTGCCATATGAAAATGAAGTGGGCATTTTCTATTACCGGTTCCCGGGTGAACCCTCCGGCCATATATCCGGTATTGTGAGCAAGGAATTCCTGACCGTAACCGGCGACGGGGTTTCAACCGTTATGGAACTGCTGAAGTCCAATAAACGATATGTCCTGCAGCTGAGCACCCTGAAAAAAACATATGGGGTCAGGCTGGATAAAGTTTTGCCGAAGGGTGAACCCTTCATCCTGGTGCCCTACGGCAATCATGTCAGGGGCGCCAAATTCGTAGATGCAAGTCATATGGCGGATGAAGCGCTGACCCGGTCGATCGATACAGTATGCCGACAGGTGGAGGGATTTTATTACGGCCGGATGGACATCCGGTTTAACAGCTGGGAAGAACTGCGCGCCGGGAAAAACTTCTCCATCATCGAGCTGAACGGGGCAGGGAGCGAGCCCACGCATATGTACGATCCCGGTCATTCCCTGTTCTTTGCCTGGCGGGAGATCATCCGGCATTGGAATATATTATGGAAGATCAGCCGGTTGAATCACCATAAGGAGAAACGCCCGTATATGAAAACCAGCGCCGGGCTTTCAATGCTTCGCAAAAACAAGTTGTATGTTAAAATGATCGCCGGACAATAACCCCGGTTTAACATGAAAGCCCGTCTGAAAATAGTCTATTGGGGAATGATGATCAGTTTCCTGGGCGCGTTGCCGCCAGGCGTGATGAACATCATGTCGCTGCAGATCGCCGGAAACCGCGGCGCGGGCGATGCCATGATCTATGCCATGGGTTCCATGCTCGCAGAAATTATTATTGTGCGGATCACTTTATCCGGGCTGAACTGGCTCACCAGGAACCGGATTTTCTTCAACTTGCTGGAATGGATAACCGCGATTTTATTATTGAGTATCGCAACCGCCTGTTTTTTCGCCGCGGGAAAAGACGGAACCGCGCCCGTGATAATACCTGCATTAAGCAGCGCTCCTTTTATAGCCGGCATCTTTTTCAGCGTCATCAACCCCCTTCACATACCTTTCTGGATGGGATGGAGCACCGTGCTGATGAATAAGGGAATTTTAGCGCCGGGTTCGGCACCTTATAACTGGTATGTGGCCGGGATCGGGATGGGTACGATGGCAGGTTTTGCAGTATATATATTCGGGGGACAATACCTGGTCAATGCCTATATGTCACACCAGATGCTGATCAATTGCATCACGGGAATCGTGTTACTGGTTACAGCGGCGATCCAGGTAAAGAAAATGATCGCGGTTCCCGTAGCGGTGCGGCATGCCCGGCTGATGCAGCGATCCTGAATACATAAATTATTTTTCCCGCCTGATACCCAGTTTTTTCATCCGGGCTTCGAGGGTGGTGGCGTTAAGACCCAGAATTTTGGCAGCGCCCTTCTCCCCGCTCACCTTCCAGCCGGTTTTCTTCAGTACTTCCAGTATATGTTCCTTTTCCACATCGTCAAGCTTCACATCGGTGCGGTGGCTGGCGGTGACATTGTGTTTGGCCGTAGGTATCCATTCCCCGTATTCAAGCGTATTGTTCGGGCTCAGAACCATGGCCCTTTCGATGATATTTTCCAGCTCGCGAATGTTTCCGGGCCAGTCATAGGCCATCAGCGCATCGATCACTTTTGCCGGAACATTGGTAATCTTACGGCCCACTTTCCCCTCGTGTTTCTGGCAGAAATGTTTTACCAGTAACGGAATATCTTCTTTGCGGTCCCGGAGCGGCGGGCACAGCACGGGAAAAACATTCAGGCGGTAATAAAGGTCTTCGCGGAATTCCTTTTTTTCGATCGCCTGCTGCAGGTTTCGGTTGGTGGCAGCGATCACGCGGACATTCACCTTCATCGTTTTTGGATTACCGAGCCGCTCGAATTCGCCTTCCTGTAATACCCGGAGCAACTTCGCCTGCAGGTCTACCGGCAATTCCCCGATCTCATCCAAAAATATCGTTCCCCCGTCGGCCAGCTCAAAACGACCGATCTTCCGGTCGAGCGCCCCGGTGAATGCGCCTTTCTCGTGACCGAACAATTCGCTTTCGATCAGGTTGGCGGGCAAGGTGGCGCAGTTTACTTTTACCAGCGGGCGTTTGCTCCGGTTGCTGATATTGTGCACTGCGCGGGCGATGAGCTCCTTTCCGGTACCCGACTCGCCCAGGATCAACACGGTGGCATCGGTGGAGGCCACCTGCTGGATTTGCTGGAGCACCCGTTGAAAATCCCTGCTCCGGCTGATGATCTCTTCAAAATTGTAGGTCAGTTTAATTTCCTCCTGCAGGTATTTATTTTCCAGCTGTAATTGGTTCTTCAGCGTTTCAATCTCGCCGAGGCGGATCTTTAATTCGGCGTTGGCCTTTTCCAGTTCCTTCTCGGCCTTCATCCGTTCAATCTCGGCACCGGCCCTGGCCGCGAAAATTTTCAGGATCGCGGTCTGGTTCCGTTCCGTGGTTACAGGATGCGGATCCAGCGCGAGAATATGCCCGATCACTTCACCGGTCTTCGTGCTGAAAATCGGAACGCCTACCACCGATTCGATGCCTTTCTCCTTGGGAAACCTGATCTGTACGTCTTTGGACTGGAAAAAATCCTTTCCCTGCATGATGATCTCGCAGGGTATATCGGCCGTGTCGTATTCGATATTATCCAGCACTTTTTCGCCATCAACATAACAGAGTGTCCTTAACCGGGTCTTGTCTTCATTGGCGCATTCGGTGATCAGCGTGTAACGCATTACCAGGGTCATCGTGATATGACGGGCAAGTTCGATCAGGAAATCCTCGCCCGTGAGTCCCGATGTGGCTTCAGAAACCGTGCGCAGTAATTCTTCCTCGAGTTTACGCTGGCGGATATCCCGCACGATACTGCAGGTGTATTCCATGCCTTCGAATTCCATGAAATTCTGGGTGATCTCGATATCGATCATCGATCCATCCTTTCGCATAAAGACCGCGTCAAATACCACTTTCTTTTTTTCGCGGAGCCGGTTCCAGACTTCCTCCCAGTTGGGGCGCTGCACGCTCTGGTTCAAATCAAAAACATGTTTTCGGATCAACTCTTCACTCGCATATCCCGAAAGCCTGGAGGCGCTGTCGTTCACCTGCCAGATATAGCCATCCTGGTTTATCCAAAATACCGCTTCCTGCAAATGGTTCATCGTAAAGGCATAAAATTCGTTTTCACGAAGACGCTGCTGCAATTCACTGTTTTTTTGTTCCAGTTCCCGCTGCGCTTTCATCCGCTCAAATTCGGCGGCGATCCTTGAGGCAAATATCTGGAGGACCTCGGTCTGATTTTTTTCTTCGGTTACTGGCGACCGGTTGGTGGTGGCGATATGACCGAGGATTTCACCCGTCGTCGTGCTGATGATCGGGGCGCCCACATAAGCCTCAATACCGGCCGCTCCCGGGAAGCGCTGCTGAATCCCTTCTGCCTGGAAAAAAGGCTGACCGTTCATCATCATCTGGCATCCGCTATCACGGGTGTTGTATTCAACATTATCAAGGATCTTCTCGCCCTGCACAAATGCTACTGTTCGCAAACGGCTTTTATCCTCATTGGCGCATTCGGCAATGAAACAAAAATCCATGCCCATCAGCAGGCTGATCTTGCGGGCGAGCTCCTGCAGAAAATCGTTCCCCGTAAGCCCGGAAGTGGCTTCAGAGATCCGTCGCAACAGGTCTTTTTCGGCTTGCGTTGCCGTAGAAACTTTCATACAGACTTCCCGTTAATTTGTTGCCATAAAGATAATTAATGTTACAGGTAACCTGCCCGCCTATTTGATGCGGCGGCTGTCGGGTAGCCGACGTTGGTCATGTATTCAAAGCGCCGGCCAATGGAAAGAATCGAATCAATACCTCACAAATGCCGGTTGTAGCCGGGAGCAATTACCGAAGCGGAATAATTTTGGTCAGTACATTCGAACTTGCCGGTATAGCGGATCCCGGTTGCCCGCCGCCCAGGCTGATCACGATCTTATCCCCGGGGTAAATCGCCC
>CAYNSL010000082.1:0-15777 GCA_964399755.1 uncultured Chitinophaga sp.
GATTATTTTAAAAACCGATTTATTAACCCTGACACACTTGATTGAACACTACCAATTTAAATGAACTTTCGCCTTAACTACTGTATACACTAATTACTCTATATACTTAGATACTTATTTACTCTATATACTTATTTACTTATTTACTCTATATACTTAGATACTCCCCTCCTTCTTCTCAATAAAACTCACCAACCCCTTCCTCGCGTTACGCTGGATCTTTCGCTTCATCCATCCCATCCAACCGAACAACTCCCCCTTCCAGCCAAGGGCCTGGGCCGCCCATTTGCTGATCTTAAAGGCATCGCTGTGCTCAATGATCTTCCCGTCCTTCAGTTTCATGAAAGCCTTGATATGGTTCACCACTTTTTTCCCGGTTTTTGAAAAAGTATAACTGGCCACCCATTTACAGGTGGCGTATTCATCATCCAGCAATACGATATCCGAAAAAGTAAGTGAGAAATCCTTCGCGCTTTTGCAGAGCATTTCCCACATATTGCGCGCCTCATCACCGCGCAGTAACCCGAAAACCGGGTCGCTGAAAATGATGTCTTCGCTGTAACAGGCGTTCATTCCTTCGTAATCCAGTCGCTGAAAAGCAGAATAAAAGCGGGTGATGATCTCTTCGTTTGTTTGCATCGGTTAAAAATAGCGGATAAGTTTAATATTTTGCCGGCGAACTGCCAATTGGGCTTTCACAAAGGCCTTCTCAAATACCCTCCTAAAGGTACTGCGGGCAGGGTATTATGTCTTAATTTCGGAAATTCCCGACAAGCCATGAAGCGACTGAAGATCATTTATCCCCTGCTCATACTGTGCCTTATTTCGGCCGGGTCTTCCCATGGCCAGGCGGCAAAAGAAAAGGTCACTAAATATTTCAAAATCCTGAAACTGGGCGCTCCAAAAGGGGATACCATTTACGGCAGCATCTACGCGAACGAAAACTATGGGCTGTCCATCCTGAGCACGGGGAATGTTACCGCGGCTTATCAGGCTGGCTCGCCCCGGTCGGAAGCGGAACTGGGCTCAGGCATCGTGAATAATAAAGTAGACGGTAAGCCTGTATACATTGTTCTGCTCATCAATAAACATCCCCGGCGGGATGATTCATTGTTTCGTATCCGGGAAGGCGACCTGATTCAATTGCCGGTAGAAGTAAAAGCCGTTGCCGAACCCGGTATTTTCAGGAAGATCGATTTGCTGGGAATTTATTTTGAAAGCCACAAGGGCGAATTCATGCATACCTCCGATGTGCTGCTCAACCGCGACGACAAGGCTTTTGAAGACAGCATGTTCCGTGCTTATATCGCCGATATGCGGGATGCGGCTTCGAAACTCGGCGATTCGGTCGGCCCGGAATACCAGGTTCCCATACAAAAAGGCCGCTTTAAAGGAATGAACCTGCTGCAGGTAATGAAGGAAAGCAAACCCGAGGATGTGCACCGGTTTCTTCTGTACGTACTTGATTTTTACCGCGGGTATTACGGCAAAGAAATGATCTTCCAGAATTATTTCCTGGGCTGGGCCCGGGATGGCGCCGAGATGAGCGGCAGGGAAATGCTGGATTCCCTCATACTATATGCGGGTAAACCCATCCTGTATGACCGGTTTATCGCAGAACATAAAAAAAGCATCCTGGAAACCAATGCCTGGTATACCTGGATCCGTTACGCCAAAGACCTGGCGGATAATGACCGGAATAAAGAAGCGTTCGCCTTATTTGATAACATGGCCCCGGCCTTCCGTGTACTGGGCGAGCCCGTTGCCGCCGCGACCTATCTGATTGTAAAAGCAGAGGCTCTTCAGAACATGAAGCAATACCCACGGGCCATCCGTTTATGCGATTCCGCAATGGCCGCCATCCGTAATGTGACGGAACCCGATCACATCTATTACCAGGCTAATTATAAAAAGGCCATTTGCCTGGTGTCGTTGCGGGAAAAAGAAAAGGCCCTGGCCGTAAGCGACCAGTTATTGCAATACCTGGCGGCGGATACCACGATCCGGGATTCGGTTACAATCAAATTCATCCAGGGACGTATTCATAAAGAAAAAGGAAGGGTATATAAAGCATTTGAACAATACCCGCAGGCGCTGGAAGAGTTCCGTCTTGCCACCGACTTGTTCAAATCAATCACGGGCAATGCCGCCCGGGCGCAGGAAACCGATGTGCTGAGCAGCATCGCAAAAATATATGAGCTGCAAAACAGGAATCCCGAAGCGGAAAAAACCTATAAAGAATTATTGCAAACCTACCTGGGGCAGGGCGACCTGGGAGAAGCGTACAAGACAATCTCCAATATCGCTTATTCCCGTTCCAAACAGGGTAATTATACCAAAGCCCTCCCCAATTACAACATCGTGGTGAACTATTACAAGGCGGTAAAAAACTGGGAACTCGCCGGCTATAATCTTTCACAGGTAGGCCAGTGTTACTGGAACCTTGGCATGTACGACTCGGCCATCGACGCGCACAACAGGGCCCTGGATCTGCAATACCAGGGAAACAACAATGAATACCGCGGCTACGCCTGGAATAAACTCGGGAATCTTTATTCATTATCCGGCAACCTCGACCGGTCCACCTTCGCCTTTGACAGCGCCTTGTATTACGCCCGTAAAGACAAGGACACGGGATCCTATATCGATTACCTGTCCGACAAAGGCGATGCCTATACTTCGGTGGAAGATTTCCGCCGGGCCACGGACCTGTACCGCGAAGCCGTTCAGCTGGCACGGAATCTCCGTAACAAAGGCACCCTGATGAACGCGCTCTACAAGTGGGGCTTTGCCGTAAAGGGAAAAGACAGTGCAACAGCCCGGAAAAATTTCCAGGAATCACTCAAACTGGCCGATGAACTGGGCGACAAGGAAAAGCAAATTTATTCCACCCTCAACCTCGGGTTATTGCAATCCCGGCAAAATAAATACGCGGCAGCCGATGGACTGTTCCGGCGGGCCCTGTCGGTGGCGCAGAAAGACCAGAATCCCTATAACCTGGCCGAATGTTACCGCGTGATGGGAGACGCCGCTGAAAAAAGAATGAATTATGACTCGGCGATCAGTCTTTATAATACCTGTTATCAATTGTACGATTCGGCGCGCGATGTGCAGAAACTGGCCACCATCTCGCGCTCGCTCGGGCTCGTTTGTATCAACCGGCTGCAGTATGAACTCGCCAGGTCATGGTTCGAGAAAAGCCTGGTATTCGCCGATTCCGGGCATAATAACCTGGAAAAAGCCAATTCCTATTCGGGCCGCAGTTACCTCTACCTGCTGAAAGGCGACAATAAAAACGCCAAACAGGACCTTGACAGCATCGAACAGATCAGCCGCAATACCCAGAACAAATACCTGCAGGCGGGTTTATATATCGATCTCGGGAATTATTATTCGCGGCTTTTCGAACTCGGGACCAGTATCGATTATTATAATAAAGCGGATACGATTTACACAGGTTTGGGAGATATAGAAAGCCGCCTTACCTGCCTGAACAATATCGGGAACCTCTATCTTTCACAGCGGGACTATGACAAGGCCCTCTTCTATTTTTTACAGGCCATCGCGCTGGATAAAAAACTCGGCGTTACCACCTCGCTATCCCTGCTGCTCAAACTGAATGCAAGCGAATCCTGGTACAATAAAAAGGAATATGCGAAAGCCCTGGCCCTGGCCAACGAATGCGAACAGATCGCGTTACGCACCGGCGCCGAAAGAAGAAGGGTCTCCGCCTCCGAGCTGAAAGGCATGATCGCCTTTAAGAAAAAAGATTACGCGGCCGCCCGCAGTCTGATGCTGGACGTGATCCGTACCCGGGAAAACCTGCAGGACAGCCTCGGCGCCACGACGGCCCAGTTGTATCTCTGCCGGATCGCCAAAGAAGAAAAAAAATATGACGAAGCGCTTCGCTTCGCTTTAAAAGCGGAGGACTGGACGGAAAGGGCCGAAGATGAGAATGCGCTCTGGGAAATTCTCTACGAAAAAGGCAATATCTTTTTACTGCAGGAGCAATACGATTCGGCCATCAGTAATTATAAACGGGCGGTTGATATCGTGATACGGCTCACGTCGAAAATGATCGGCACCGAAGAAGAGAAGAACAAATTAAAATCGGAAGAGACGCGGACCGACCTGTTCAACCAGCTCATCGCCGCCTGTTTTGCCGGTAAAAAAGTGGACGAAGCCGTGTACTATACCAACCTGGCCAACCTGCAGGGTATTAAGGAAAAGACACAGGAAACCGGCAGCAGCGGAACCCCGGAGCAGCTGGCGGCGGAGGCGGAGAAAAAGAATGAATTGCTGCAGCGCAAGAACACGGCGAAAGAAACCATTGAAAAAGAAAAATCCAAACCCGCTGCGCAGCAAAACAAGGAATTGCTGAGTTCAATGACGCAGATCGTCAAGACCGCCGAAAACGAATATGACAATTTTATTGACGACCTGGCCACCAAAAATGCCGATATCAAGACCAGTTTCGCGGAAGCCGTCAATCCCAATAAATTCTCCAACTACAAGAAAAATATCCCCGACAGCCTTGCCTGCCTGCTTTACGTGGTGAACCAGAAGAACCTTTATATTTTTACCGTGACCAACAAGGAAACACTGGCATTCAAAGTAGTCCTTGACTTCAATATCGATACCAGCATCAATACCCTGCAAAGGGCCCTGCACCGCCCCCAGTCGGATTTTCAATCGGGCCCGCTGCAGGAAAGAGGGACCAAAACGCAGAGCAGGGACACTAAGAAACCGGTTGACTATTCGTTTTTCTGCCGGCAGTTATACAATGTGCTGATTAAACCCGTTGCCGATGTGATCCGTGATAAGAAAACGCTTTGCATCATCCCCACCGGCAGGCTGAACCTGGTACCCTTCCAGGTGCTGGCGTACAAAGGAGACACCAGCAACCATTACCTGATCGAAGACTATGAATTATTTTACACCAGCCAGATGGAAGTCTTTATTGATACGGCAACCATTCGTAAAAGTTTCGATCATTTCGCCGCATTCGGGAACCCCGACAAATCGCTGGATTACTCGGAAGTGGAAATAAACAATCTCCGTGAAATTTTCAGCAAAGCGGAATATTATATCCAGGATTCCGCCACGGAAATCCAGGCACGGGAAAGTCTTTCGAAAGATAAATACGTGCATTTCGCCACCCACGGCATCCTCGATTATAATGATTTCAGGAATTCCTATCTCGTTTTCGCCGGGAATAATGCCAAAGACCCCCTGCAGGACGGCAAGCTCACCATCCGCGAGATCAAGAGCCTGAACATCGAGAATTGCGAACTGGTCACTTTGTCGGCCTGCGAAACGGGCGTGAATAAGGAGATCAGCAAGGGCTGGTATATTTCCCCCGCAAATTCTTTCCTCGTCAAGGGCGTCCGCTCGGTGATCGCTTCCCTCTGGAAAGTGAATGACATGGCCACCAGTATCCTGATGACGGAATTTTACAAGAACCTGCAAACGATGGGCAAGGCGGCGGCACTGCGGAAAGCGCAGATCAGCCTCAGCCAGCAGTATCCCTTCCAGCATCCGTATTACTGGAGCCCGTTCCTGTTGTATGGTGACTGGAGATGAGGAGAAAGTCATATAAGTCATATTGGTCATATAAGTCATATAGGTCATATAGGTCAAAATCGGGATCCGGCAGCAGTAACCTGCAGGGAGATTCGTTAATTTTAGGACCTAAACCAGCTGCATGAGAAAGTTATTCCTCCCCCTCCTCCTCTTATTATGGTTAAGTTTTTCGCTGAAAGCGCAAACCGATTCGCAGGATTCGGCCTGGATCCGTGACAATTACAGCAAACTGGAGCAAACCATCCCGATGCGCGACGGGATCAAATTGTTCACGACCGTCTATCTGCCCAACGATAAAAGCGAGAAGCACCCCATCCTGATGATGCGCACTCCCTATTCCTGCGCGCCCTACGGGAAAGATTTTTCCCCGCGCCTCTTGTTCAGTCACTGGAAATATTATGCGCGTGAAAACTATATCCTCGTTGTCCAGGATGTGCGCGGCCGCTGGATGAGCGAGGGTGAGTTCGTCGACGTGCGCCCCTTTATCAAAGACAAAAAAACGAACAACGATATTGACGAAGCCAGCGACACTTATGACGCGATCGACTGGCTAGTGAAAAACATACCCGGCAATAACGGTAACGTGGGCGTGTTGGGCATTTCCTATCCCGGTTTTTACGCCACGATGGCGGCGGCATCCGCTCACCCGGCCTTAAAAGCCGTAAGCCCGCAGGCGCCCGTGACCGATTGGTTCCAGGGCGACGATTTTCACCACAACGGCGCTTTTTTCCAGATGGACGGCTTCAGTTTTTATTCCGGTTTCGGGAAACCCCGTCCCAAACCCACTACGATTGGACCGAAGGGATTTGATTTCCCTATCAAAGACAATTACCGTTTTTACCTGGAAAACGGTTTACCGAAACTGATGGAGTACATGCAGGACAGCGTTCCCTTCTGGAAAGACCTGTACGCGCATCCCAATTACGACGCCTGGTGGAAGGCAAGGAATGCACGGAACGCCATGTACAATATTAAACCGGCGATGCTGGTGGTGGGCGGATTGTTTGACGCGGAGGATTGTTTCGGCGCCTGGAATCTTTACAAAGCGATCGAAAAACAAAATCCCGGCGCCAGCAACCAGCTGGTGATGGGGCCCTGGAGCCACGGGCAATGGAGCAGCCGCGACGGGAGCAGCATGGGCAATGTGCGTTTCGGTTCGAACACGGCGATATGGTACCAGAACAATATCGAACTGCCTTTCTTCAATTATTACCTCAAGGGAAAAGGCAATGACCCGAATATCGCGGAAGCGACGATTTTTTTCAGCGGGGAAAATCAATGGAAACGATTCGGGCAATGGCCGCCAAAGGAAATTCAACCAAGGGATATTTATTTCGAAGCCAATGGCGCACTGTCATGGATCCGGCCCGCGAAAGCCAACAGTTTTACGGAATACGTCAGCGATCCGGCCCACCCCGTTCCTTATACGGAAGACGTGCATTTCAGCCGGACCCGGGAATACATGACCGATGACCAGCGGTTCGCATCGAGAAGACCCGACGTACTCACGTTCCAGACCTACCCGCTGGAAGAAGACCTGACGCTGGCGGGCGTGGTGACGGCCAACCTGAAAGTAACGCTCAGCAGTACCGACGCGGATTTCGTCGTCAAGATCATTGATGTATTTCCCGATGATTTCAAATACACCGGAGATATGGCGCAGCCCAACCGTTCCGCTGGCGGATCATACCCGATGGAAGGTTACCAGATGCTGGTGCGCGGCGAGATCATGCGGGGAAAATACCGCAACAGCCTTGAAAACCCCGAACCCTTCAAACCCGGGAAAGTGGAAACAGTGCGGTTCGATCTTCCTGATGTGGCGCATACCTTTAAAAAAGGGCACCGGCTGATGGTGCAGATCCAGAGCAGCTGGTTCCCGCTGGCTGACCGCAACCCGCAACAATTCATGAATATTTACGAAGCGAAGGAAAGCGATTTTCAGAAGGCCACGATCCGTCTCTGGCATGATACGAATAATCCATCAACGATCTATTTACCCATACTCCGACAATAGCAGTCTATGCGAAAAATAATTATTATCCTTACCCTGGTTTGTTTCCCGTTCCTGGTGCCGGCGCAGCAATCCATCCTGCCGCTGGTACCCTGGCCGGTGGAAGTAAAAATGACAGAAGGCTATCTGCCCCTGAAAAAAACGCTCACGGTAAGCGCTGCGCTTCCCGGTCATGAATGGACCGCGCTGTTCCGTTATTTCCGGGATGAAATGAAGAAACAGTTCAATATCACCGTCGCTGAAAACCGTAAACCGGGAACAGCAAGCGATATCAGGTTTACGTTGCGCCGCATGCCTACTTCCGGAAAACCGGCCTATGAACTGGACGTGACCAGCAAAGAGATTGTCATCACCAGTAATTTCAATGAATCCGCCTTTCAGGCCATCCAGACCCTGTTCCAGCTGATTCCAACGGATGCAAACGCGAAAAAGGAGATCCCCGGCCTCCACATTTTCGACTACGCGCGATTCGATTACCGCGGCATGCACTTCGATGTGTGCAGGCATTTCTTCCCGGTTTCCTATGTTAAGAAATATATTGACTGGCTCGCTTATCATAAACTGAATGTGTTTCACTGGCACCTGACCGATGACCAGGGCTGGCGGATCGAGATCAAAAAATACCCCGGCCTCACCAAAACGGGCGCCTGGCGCAATGGCACCATCATCGGCCGTTATCCCGGTATCGGAAACGATAATATCCCTTATGGCGGTTTCTATACCCAGGCGCAGATCAGGGAAGTGGTGCAGTACGCAAAAGAGCGTTTCATCGATGTGATCCCCGAGATCGAAATGCCGGGGCATTCCTCCGCCGCGATCGCTGCCTATCCCTGGCTGAGTTGTTTCCCGGACAAGCCTACAGCTATTCCCGCGAATATGATCTCCAGGAAAAGCGTGGAAGAACAGCAAAAGGGAAGGATCAAACTCGTGCAGGAAACCTGGGGCGTATTTGAAGACGTGTTTTGCGCAGGCAACGATTCCACTTTCATGTTCCTGCAAAATGTGATCGACGAAGTGACGGCCTTATTCCCTTCAAAATATTTTCATATCGGGGGTGATGAATGTCCCAAGACCCACTGGAAGATCTGCCCCAAATGCCAGCAACGCATCAAAGACCTGAAGCTGAAAGACGAACATGAGCTGCAGAGTTATTTAGTGCAGCGCATAGAAAAATACCTGAACAGCAAGGGCCGGACCCTGATCGGCTGGGACGAGATACTCGAAGGAGGGCTTGCGCCCAAGGCCGTGGTAATGAGCTGGCGCGGCGAACAGGGCGGTATCGACGCGGCCAAGCAGGATCACGATGTGATCATGACGCCGGGCAACCCCGTTTATTTTGATCACACGCAGAGCCAGAACGAAGATTCCGTAACCATCGGCGGCTATAACCCCATCGAAAAAGTGTATGCCTATGAACCGGTACCCGCGGTACTTACCGAAGAGCAGGGCCGGCATGTGCTGGGAGCCCAGGCCAATCTATGGACCGAATACATAGGAAACGCACGAAAAGTGGAATACATGCTCTTTCCCCGGATGGCGGCGCTGAGCGAAGTGCTGTGGAGCGCGAAGCAGGACCGGAGCTGGGAAAGTTTTGAACAGCGCCTGCCCGGGCAGTTTAAGCGCTATGAGCGATGGGGCGTTAATTACAGCCGGGCCTATTACGACCTGAAGGCCACCGTGATCCCGACCGATGATAACCGGGGTGTGCAATGGAAACTGGAATCAAAATTAAAGGAAGGATTTATCGGTTATCCCCCGCAGCGGGGCAGTTCCGCGGTGGAAAAATACAGCAAGCCCATCCCCGTCACACATTCCGATACTTTGCAGGGCTGTTATTTTCTCAATAACAAACCCGTTAGTTGCGTACAACAGAAATTTCGCATCAGCCTGGCAACCGGCAGAAAGATCAGCCTGGCGCAACCGCCCTCCAAAACTTACCCCGGCGACGGCGCTTTTACGCTGGTCAATGGCGTGATCAATGAAAAAGGAACACAACGGGCCACCGAATTCCTCGGATTCAGCGGCGACAACTGCGAAGCCGTGATCGATCTCGGCGAATCGAAACAGGTGAGTTATGTGGTGGTCAATTCCCTGAACCGGACCGCCAGCTGGATCTGGCGCCCGCTGTCCGCGGAAGTCTTTGGTTCCGGTGACGGGCAAAGCTGGTATTCATTAAAACGTACGGATGATGCGGACGAAAAACCCGGGGGCAAGTGCATGATGACCCTGGCTTTCCGCGCCACTTATGCGCGGTATATAAAAGTGATCGTCACCAACCAGGGCACTATTCCCGAAGGAAATCCCGGCGCCGGCAATAAGGCATGGTTGTTTGTGGATGAGATTGAGGTGATGGGACCGAACGAATGAATGAATGTTAAATGTTAAATGATAAATTTTAAATGTTAAATAAAGGAGAGGAGTGTTAGGTTTTAGGTGTTAGGTTTTAAGTTTTAGGTTTATGCCGCGGAGTGATTTGATAACGGGGAGTAATCCTTTCCTGAATGATTTATTTCAAGAATATCTAACTGCAGGCTGTTGACTGTTGACTGTTGACTGTTGACTGTTGACTGTTTACTGTTGACTGTCGACTGTCGACTGCAAAACCGACTGCATAAACCCGCAGTCTCCTTCATATCTATTTTTTACCTTTGTATTTAAATATCGCCTGATGGCCAGAAAAGCTGCCCCGATCGACCTCTCCGACAGTTTTGAAAAAATACCGGTAAAGATTTATCCCAACTTACAGGAGGGTTCCTTGTATGTGGCCCGGCAGATCGCCTCAATGATCCGTGAGAAGCAAAAAAGAAACCAGCCCTGCGTACTGGGGCTCGCTACCGGATCCACCCCCAAATCGCTTTATGCCGAACTGGTCAGGATGCACCGCGAGGAAAAGCTCAGTTTTAAGCATGTAATCAGCTTTAACCTGGATGAATATTTCCCGATCGACAATGACGCCCTGCAAAGCTATAACCGCTTCATGCACGCACATTTGTTTGACCATATCGATATCAACCCCAAAAACATCCATATTCCCAACGGCGAAATAAAAAAAGAAGATATCAAGGAGCACTGCCGCCATTACGAAAAACAGATCGAAGAAGCCGGCGGCATCGATCTGCAGATCCTCGGTATCGGGAACAACGGTCATATTGGTTTTAACGAACCGGGTTCGGGCATTTATTCCAAAACCCGGCTGATCACGCTCGATAATTCCACGCGTATCGCCAACGCCTATGAGTTCGCCAATATCTCGCAGGTACCGCGGCTGGCCATCACGATGGGGATCGGCACCATCATGAAAGCAAAAAAGATCATCCTGATGGCATGGGGCAGCTCCAAGGCCCCCGTGATCAAGAAAGCGGTGGAGGACGATGATACCGAGCAGGTACCCGCTTCCCTGTTGCAGAACCACGATGACGTTCATTTCGTGATCGATGAAACCGCGGCGGCCGAACTGACCCGAAACAAATCGCCCTGGCTTACGGGCGACTGCGAATGGACCCCGAAGATGATCCGCAAGGCCGTGGTAAATATGGCCCTGAAACTAAAAAAACCGGTGCTGAGCCTGACCAACAGTGATTACAATGAATACGGCCTGAGCGACCTGCTGGTGGAAAAAGGGGATGCCTATGCGATCAACCTGCAGGTTTATTACATGCTGCGGGATTCGATAACGGGATGGCCGGGCGGAAAGCCCAACGCCATCATACCCGGTCACCCCGAACGCTCTGCCCCCTATCCCAAACGAGTGATCATCTTCTCCCCCCACCCCGACGATGATATCATCAGTATGGGCGGTACATTCCAGCGGCTGCACGACCAGGATCACGATGTACATGTAGCCTACCAGACCAGCGGGAATATCGCCGTTACCGATGAGTTCGTGACCCGCTTTCTCGATTTCGCCGTGGGTTTCGAAGAGATCGCGGGGATCGATACTAAAAAATCGGGCAAGATCCTGGAAGACGCCCGCCGTTTTATCGCGCGCAAGAAATCGCACCAGGTGGACACGCCTACGATCCGCGCCATCAAGGGGCTGATCCGGCGCTGCGAAGCGAGGGCCACCTGCCGGTATGTGGGCATTCCCGAAAAAAATATTCATTTTCTCAACCTGCCTTTTTATGAAACGGGGACGATCGAGAAAAAACCGATGAGTGAAAAAGATATCCGCATCACGGTGGAATTGTTACGCCAGGTAAAACCCCAGCAGGTTTTCTGCGCCGGTGATTTCGCCGATCCGCATGGCACCCATATCATCTGTTTCAACGTGGTGCTGGAAGCCCTGAAAAGGATCAAGGCCGCCGGTGACGACTGGATCGGCGACTGCTGGCTCTGGCTTTACAAGGGCGCCTGGCAGGAATGGAATATCGAAGAGATCGAAATGGCGATACCGATGAGTCCCGACCAGGTATTGAAAAAACGTTTCGGCATTTTTATCCACCAGTCGCAAAAAGACATGGTGCCGTTCCAGGGCAGCGACTCACGCGAGTTCTGGCAGCGGGCGGAGGAGCGCAACGCCGCCACGGCCGGGCTGTACGCCGACCTGGGGCTTACGCATTACGCTGCCATGGAAGCATTTGTGCGCTGGCACTATTAACAAGTTTTATTTATTTTTTCTCCCTAATTTTAAGGTCTAAAACAAAAAACCACTATGGCACTTTTCAAATCAAGCAATCCCGTTTTACAGGAAAAAACCTACCAGGGCACGGTCCTCGAAGGGATCAGCACCGGGGAAGAGATGACGATGAAGGGAACTATGAACAAGTTCGGTGTGCTGCTCATGCTGATGATCGGCTCCACCCTGCTGGCCTGGTCGCAGTTCTACAAAGGCAGCGATCCGCGTCCGCTCATGTATATCGGTGTGTTCGGCGGGCTGGTGCTGGCGCTTGTGATGGCTTTTAAAATGAAATGGGCCGCTTACCTGGCGCCCGCCTATGCCATCCTCGAAGGACTTTTCGTCGGATCGGTTTCCGCCATTTATAATTACGCGTATCCCGGTTTGCCCATGCAGGCCGTGGCGCTCACCCTGCTGGTTACCCTGCTGATGTTCCTGGTATACCGTTACCGGATCATCAAGGTCACCAATAAACTGAGAACGGGTGTGATCATCGCCACATCGGCGGTAGCCCTGTTCTACCTGTTGCAATGGCTCACCTATTCCTTTACCGGTTCGGCCATCGCCTCCTCTTTTACCAATTCCAATTCCGGTATCAGCATCGGGTTTTCCATCCTGATGGTAGGACTGGCTTCGCTGAACCTCCTGCTCAATTTCGATACCATCGAAAAAGGGGTTGAACTGCGCGCGCCGAAATACATGGAATGGTACAGTTCGTTCGGGCTGCTGGTAACCGTGGTCTGGTTGTACCTCGAGATCCTGCGTTTGCTGTCGAAATTCCAGCGGAACTGACCTGTTACAAATAATTGGAAACCGGCATGAGGACTCATGCCGGTTTTTTTATTACTTAAACGGGGATGAGACGTAAGGCAAGTCAGGGTCAGGGAACCCGTTTGACTACATAATTAATCTTCATCATCGTCTTTCCGCTCGCAAAAAATTGCGAGAACCTGTACGGTTGCAGCCCGATTTCGCTTGTCATCAGTATTTTTTTCTGCGGCACGCCCAGGTAATCGAAGTCTTTGCAATTATCAGAATCGGCTTCATCGAGATCGCCGGAAATTTCCAAAAACCCATCAGCGGGGAAATTATAGGTCAGGGTTCCGCCAAAAGTCGATTTCCTGCCTTTTGTAAAGACCAGCCATTTCGGGCAGGAAAGACAAAACAGGTTTTCTTCTCCTCCCGTCGGGCAGTTCAGCGATCCCAGGTTGGAAGTAAAAGGCAGTCTTTCCGGTTTGAAGCTAACGGTATCCTTAACTGCATAGGCCTTGCAGATAACCGAACCATATATTTCTTCGTCGTCGTTATGATCATCCACCGCCAAACATTCAATGGATTCAAGGGTTACGCTGATCTTCCCCGGAGGTGCGGAAGGTCTTGCGAGATTGACCATCGATTCCTTGACTTCGAAAAAAAGATGTCCCGGTTCCTGCTTGTTATCCGGGGTATTCCGGCCTACGGCGGTCGTGAGGACCACGAAGCCCATGACCTCCCCGGAAGCGCTGATTCCCACATTGTCAAATACCACATTCATGCATTTATCTTCCGGTTCAACAACCGAAACCAGCTTTTCTCCTTTGTAAACAAAATGACTGATCCTTGTTTTATTGAAATCAACCGACTTGTTGCCATTCAGGTTGTTTGCGTCGTGCCGGATGATCCGGAAGATCGCCTTTTCAGCGCCGGGTTTCACCTTAAACGGGATCGCGAATACTCCTTTTACGGGAGCTTCGGCCCAGGGTCTCATTACGGGCAGGCCGTCGTCGGTATCAAACTGGCTCATCTTATT
Source organism: uncultured Chitinophaga sp. (assembly GCA_964399755.1). Classification (GTDB taxonomy): domain Bacteria; phylum Bacteroidota; class Bacteroidia; order Chitinophagales; family Chitinophagaceae; genus JJ008. Next base: position 13,999 of record CAYNSL010000082.1, read on the forward strand.
GTATCGCCCCGAGTAGTCACAAACCAGGTTGCAGTGTAGCGTCGTCACATTTTCACGCACGGATCGCCACCAGAACTGTTCTGCGGGATGGATCTCGGGATGGTCGCAATGCCCCCTGTCGTAGATCCAGGGTCCGTAAAATCCCGCGTACACGCTGGTCTTCATTTCCTCATTAAAAAAAGCGACCAGTTGCTTTTCGTGTATATCCTGCACATCGATCTCCGCTTCCACTTCGTTAAACACCGGGGGGCAATCGGGCAATTTAATATGCCGCAACGCATCGACGGTGGTCAGGAAGCTCGCGTTGGGTTTGGGGCTCTCGCTGATCAGGAATTGATAAGGCGGTTCGGGTTCGACATAGAAGTCAATATCAAAATCGGGGAAGACCCACTCATTTTCATAATGCTCCGATCCCTTTAGCCTGCCGATCATGGTTTGTTTGTAGGCGCGCTTATTGTCCTGCGGCCTTGTATTGGGATACCAGAAATTCAGGAATTGCGTACTGCCGATGCCGAGGTTCATCTGGCGTTCGACCGGCGCGGTGCCGATTTCATCTTTGCCGTCATAGTCACTTCCGATCAGGCCCAGTTGCTGCTTATCGGCGCGGTTCCATAAATCCAGCTGGCTGGCGGTGAAGCGGGGTAAATCATACCTAACGGTATAAGCGATCCTTTCGTTGGGCCGCTTAGCGCTGGAAGCGCCATATTTACCATCCCCCAGGTTGCTGAGTAATTCTTTCAAAATTTCAGTGGCATGCGCGGGGCCCCTGAAAAAATATTCCCCCATCACGATCGCGGGGGAGGAAGCGGGATAGGATGCTGGCCAGATATTGGTGCGTCCATTCCATTCAAAAACGTAAAATCCGTACTGTGACAGGTATTCCCGGTTGATATCGCTCTGGATATCGTTGACAAACGTGATCGTGACGGTTTTCCTTATTTTCTGCAATTGATTATAAACAAAGCGCTGCAAACCGGTGTCCCCCTTTTGAGCGGAAAATAATGCCATCAGTACCTGGGCGGCCACATCCATCCGGTTATTTGAAGTTTGACCAAAAAGGAAACTCCCGGATGCTGATTGTATGGCCGCAACCTTTATTTCCCTGAAGTCGGGCGTATTGGTATTTGCATTGGCCAGGTAATAAACCCTGATATGGTCTTTGAGATAATCCATTACCTGCTGCGACCCGGGCCCCTGGGCGGACATCTTTCCACCTGAGACCAGCAGCAGTAAACAGGCTGATATCCTGATGCTTTTTCGCATTTTCCGGATTTTAGGTTTATATGAAAATTCAAATCGCTATACAATTTCTCCTAAACGGGCGTCTGTGCAATTTTATTTATCCTCCAGTACCTTCCACATAGCATCCACCATTAAGCGGAATTTAGTGTAGCCCCGGAACAGGAAGGGGCCTGCTTCGGAACTGGTATTCACAACCGCATCAAGCAGCTTTGTACGGATCCTGTAATATCGTTCCATAACTGAAGCAGGGAAGGAATTGCCGGGTAACAACCCGTTAAAATCAGCTTTGGGAACCGAGAATTCGGCGCCCAGCGGAGCCTGGTGCGGAAACCATGTCATCAGATCCATCAGGGCCAGCGGAAAGAGGTCTTCATTCGAATCAGGCCTGAAGACTTTGCCCAATGCAGATTTCCCTGCTGATTTAGTGCCATTACAAAGATTTTCAATCAGCACGGTGAATTGATCTTCCGGTTTCGCTTTCAGCAGGCGGCGTTCATTTAGCAGGAGACAGTCGATGAACCGGTCCTGGCCGAACCG
>CAYNSL010000083.1:0-15761 GCA_964399755.1 uncultured Chitinophaga sp.
GTCATATCAGTCATATAAGTCATCCAGGTCATATAAGTCAGTTTGCGGTCCGGTCTTCATTCGAAGCGATATGACCGATATGACTGATATGACTGATATGACCTATTGACCTATTTGACTTTTCCGACCTTCCCTCCACTCACGCAAAGACTCCCCTTTACATAAAACCGGTATGGCAGATCCGCGTCCGTACCCGCGTAATCCACCCCGATCCTTTTCGACAGGGCGATTTCATGTACTTTATACCTGCACCCGTCATCGGCTATATACAATTCATCGCTTCGCAGGGAGCGGCCCGTATCGGAAATACGGATACCAAGGGCTTTCGAAACATTTCCCGGTCCGCGGGCCAGTGTATGATCCGCCTTTTTTTTAGCCCTCCGTTTCAGCATCCACTTCACCCCCTTTACCGGTTCCAATGCCCGCACCAGGATCGCGTGGGGAATATCTTTCCCGTGCGTGACGACATTAAAGAGATGATGAATGCCGTAACAGAGATATACATAAGCCACGCCACCCGCCCTATACATGATTTCGGTGCGGGCCGTTCGTCTTCCCCCGTAAGCATGGGATGCCCGATCGATAGTTCCGGCATAGGCTTCGACTTCAACGATCCTTCCCGAGGTCAGGCGACCGCCTTTCTTCGTAACCAGTATTTTTCCCAGCAAATCCTTCGCGATGACCAGCACATCCTCCCGGCGATAGAATTCGAGGCTGAGTTTTTTCATGACATTGATATTATTTTTTCCAGGTGACAACTGGCGTTCGTAAAGGGCAGGTGTGAATAGCGGGTACCCTTCGTCCGCCATGAGCAACCATTCACAAAAAAAAATATCTACTGTTTTCGGAAACTATAGCTCATTGCCTATTGCCCATTGCTCATTGCCTCTTGCCCATTGCCCATTGCTCATTGCCCATTGCCCATTGTCAACTGACCATCGACTATTCACTATATTTACCCACCAATTTAAGGCTTTGCTCAAGGAAATCGTCATTGCGGTCCAGGGCTGGGAAGAAGCCCGCCTCTTTATCCGGCAGCACCGGCTGTTCCGCTGGATCGTCATACCCGGTATCATTTATACGCTCCTGTTCATCGCCGGCATGTTTTTTTTCTGGCACTCCTCCGATGTCGTTGTTTCCTGGGTGAGCCGGCAGTTGGGGATCGAAACCTGGCTGCAGCAGGAACGCAGCGAATGGCTGAGCTTCTTATTCGTGATGACCGGGATGATGCTGCGCCTGATCCTGGTGCTGTTTTATTTCTCGCTCTTCAAATACGTCATCCTGATCATCGGTTCGCCGGTATTCGCCTACCTGAGCGAGAAAACGGAATCGATCATCGAGAAAAAAGAATACGCTTTTAACTGGCGCGAACTTAAAAAAGACTGTTTCCGCAATATCCGGCTGGCGCTGCGCAACTGCGGGTGGCAATCGGTTTACCTCGTCGCGCTGATCCTGCTTTCTTTGATTCCCGTGGCCGGGTGGATCACCCCCGTCATCGCCCTGCTGATGGAATGTTATTATTTCGGTTTTTCGATGCTGGATTACAGTTATGCGCGTGCAGGTTTTACCCCCGGACAGAGCATTGCCTTTACCGGGAGGCACAAGGGCCTGGCCATCGGCAACGGCCTGCTTTTTTACCTGATGCATGCCCTGATCATCCTCGCGCCCGCATATGCCGTGATCGCGGCCACCCTCAGTGTCCATAAAATCAAAAACAGCTGAAACCCATGGCGGCTGTCTACCTCATACCCTCGGTGCTGGAAGAAGACAGTATAGAAACCATTCCGTATTACGTAACCCGCGCCATCAGGGAATGCAGCGTTTTTTTCACGGAAAATGAAAGGACCACCCGCCGGTATTTTAAAAAATTATGGAAAACCTTTCTTCCCGGTGAAGACATTGTGATCGATGAGTATGAATGGTATGTCATGGGTGAAAACACCGAAACCGTCTTCCTCGAGAAATTAAAAGCGGGGAAAACCATCGGGATCGTCAGCGAAGCCGGTTGTCCCGGCGTGGCCGACCCCGGGCAATCGCTGGCGGCGATCGCGCAGCGGGCCGGCGTGGAAGTGAAACCGCTGGCGGGACCCAGTTCCATCCTGCTCGCCCTGATGGCCAGCGGCATGAACGGGCAGCAGTTCCGTTTTACCGGTTACCTGCCGATCGATGCGCAGGAGCGTGTAAAAGCGATCCGCGAACTGGAAGCAGAATCGGCGCGGCTTGATTGCACGCAGATCTTTATCGAGACGCCTTACCGCAATAATCAACTCACGGAAGCCCTGCTGAAAAACTGCAAACCCGGCACCCGGCTTTGCATCGCGGCCGACCTGACCGGGAAAACGGAATGGATCAAAACAAAAAAGGTTGCCGACTGGAAAAGAGAATTACCCGACCTGCACAAACGGCCGGTGATATTTTTACTGTACGCAGACCGTTAGTTTATTCATCCCGCATCGAAACGATGCTGTCTACAATATACTTCGTGTTGCCCCGCCAGGGAATTACGCCGTGGTATTCCCTGTAATGCAGGTCGAAGCGCTTGCCGCTATTGGCGGAGAGGATCTCATAGATCTTTTTACTCTTGATGGAAAATTCGAATTCGTAAGACTGTATACTGCCGGCGGTCTTGCTGCGGAATCCCTCCTGGATCAGTTTGCCCTCATAGGTTTTGAAAACATTACCCTTGCGCACAGCGTAGTTCAGGTGTCCCGATTTGACCCCTTCGCCAAACACAAAAAAATACCAGAAGTAGATAAAGATGGCCAGCCCGAGAAAAAAAATCAGGAGCAGGGCCCGTGCAAACCGCCTGAATCCCGTGACGCGTTTTTTCACCGGCTCCTGCGCCAGTGATGATTCGGCCAGCGGTGTATTTTCGGTGTCCATACAATGGATTTTATAACAAAAAATTTGTGAGGATAAACCAATTATTATTATACATTTGTTCCCAATTTACGACTTGTTTCCATTAGAAAACATGATCAATATTCTGACCCATACCAAGCAATTTGCCTTCCACGCCCCCATTACTTCGGGGGTATACGCGGTGGGGTATGATGTGTTTACCTTTTCGCGTCCGCGACGCCGTCCTGTATCCTGACAGGACGAACCCTTCACCATGGTCCCTGTCAGTGAAGAAATCCCGTAACTCCCATTTGGACTGGTGACCCGACATTTTTCAATTTTGCGAAACAATGGACAATCAAAATATCATTATCAGGGTAGCAACCGCATCCGATAAGGTATATTCCAAAACCATCACCGATGAAATGGAATCATCGGCCCAGGCCCGCGGTACCGGCATCGCCAAACGGAGTCCCGATTATATCGAGCAAAAGATCGACGAGGGCAAGGCCGTGATCGCGGTTAACGGCCTGAACGAATGGGTGGGATTCTGCTATATCGAAACCTGGAGCCACGGCGAATACGTGGCCAACAGCGGACTGATCGTAGCGCCCGCTTACCGGAAAAGCGGGGTGGCCAAGGCTATCAAACAGAAAATTTTCAATCTCTCGCGGGAAAAATATCCCGAAGCCAAGATATTCGGGCTCACCACGGGACTGGCGGTGATGAAGATCAACAGCGACCTCGGTTACGAACCGGTCACTTATTCGGAACTGACCCAGGACGACGCATTCTGGGCCGGCTGCAAAAGCTGTGTGAACTATGAGATCCTGATGAGCAAGGAACGGAAAAACTGCATGTGCACCGCGATGCTGTACGACCCCAGGGATCATTACGAGCCCGAAGAGACCAAGGAATATTTCAAGAAGAACCTCAAAGGTTTTGAACGGTTGCTCCGGTTCAAACAATGGAAACTGCTTCGCCCCTTTATGCGGAAAGACCGCGAGGGTAACGGCGGTGGCAAACCCAAGTCATTATTACATCATTTATTCCATCTTTAACCGTCAGCATGGCAAAGAAAATCGTACTGGGATTCAGCGGGGGGCTCGACACTTCCTTTTGCGTGAAATACCTCGGCGAAGAAAAGGGCTATGAAGTACACAGCATCATCGTGAATACCGGTGGTTTCAGCGATGAGGAACTGCAACAGATCGAAGCACACGCCTACCGGCTGGGTGTTAAATCACATACAACCGTTGATGCCGTAAAGGGTTACTACGACCGCATCATCCGTTACCTTGTTTTCGGGAACGTACTCAAGAATAATACATACCCCCTCTCCGTTTCCGCAGAAAGGCTGAGCCAGGCCCTGCATATCGCCGAACACGCTAAAAAGCTGAAGGCGGATGCGGTGGCGCATGGCAGCACCGGCGCGGGAAATGACCAGGTACGGTTCGATATGATCTTTCATATCATGATCCCCGGCGTGGAGATCATCACCCCGATCCGGGATCTCCGGCTGAGCCGCGGGGAAGAGATCAAATACCTGCAGGACCGCGGCGTGAACATGAATGCTGAAAAAGCGCTTTATTCCATCAACAAAGGATTGTGGGGAACCAGCGTGGGCGGAAAGGAAACGCTGTCTTCGAAGGGTATGCTCCCCGAAGAAGCCTGGCCCACGCCCGCTACGCGAACCGGGACCGAAGAAGTAAAACTCGGTTTTGAAAAAGGAGAATTACGCTCGGTCAATGATAACCGCTTCATCCATCCCGCCGAAGCCATCCTGCACCTGCAATCCATCGCGGGCCCTTATGGTATCGGGCGCGACATTCATGTAGGCGATACCATCATCGGCATCAAGGGACGCGTGGGTTTCGAGGCGGCCGCGCCGATGGTTATCATCAAGGCACATCATGCCCTGGAAAAACACGTGCTTACCAAATGGCAATTACAATGGAAAGACCAGCTGGCGCAGTTCTACGGCAACTGGCTGCACGAAGGTCAGATCCTCGATCCGGTGATGCGCGACATCGAAGCCTTCCTGGAAAACAGCCAGCAAAACGTGAGCGGTGACGTGTTTGTACAACTGATGCCCTACCGTTTCCAGGTAACGGGCATCGCTTCCACCTTCGACCTGATGAACAGCAAATTCGGGAAATACGGGGAAATGAATACCGGGTTTACCGGGGAGGATGTGCGGGGCTTCTCAAAAATATTCGGCAACCAGGTGGCCATCTGGAATGCCGTGCAGGAAGAAAATAAAAAAAACAAATAGCGCATGCCGGCGGAAAATAAAATAAGGGCGGGAATCATCGGTGGCGCGGGTTATACGGGCGGCGAACTGATCCGTTTGCTCATCAGGCACCCGGATGTGACCTTATCTTTCATCCACAGCCGCAGTAACGCGGGCAAACCCGTGGCTGCCGTTCACCAGGACCTGCTCGGTGAAACCCACCTGTTATTTACGGGTGATATCAACGGTGACATGGATGTGCTTTTTCTCTGCCTGGGTCACGGTGAATCAAAAAAATTCCTGGCTGAACATACCCTACCCGGCCCGGTAAAGATTATCGACCTGGCCAATGATTTCAGGCTGGCCGCAGAACGGCAGCAGGGAACAAGGACATTTATTTACGGGTTGCCGGAACTGAACCGTGAACAGATCAGAACGGCTGCGCATATCGCCAACCCGGGTTGTTTTGCCACGACCATCCAGTTAGGACTGCTCCCCCTCGCAAAAGAAGGGATGCTCAGGGATATTTATACCACGGGGATCACAGGTTCTACCGGCGCCGGTCAGACGCTGACGCAGACCTCGCATTTCAGCTGGCGGGCCAATAATATCCAGGCCTATAAAACGCTGACGCACCAGCACCTCGCCGAAATCGGGGAATCGCTCCTCCAACTCCAGCCTGCCGGGTCCATTGACCTGAGTTTTGTGCCCTGGCGCGGCGACTTTACCCGGGGTATCTTTGTGAGTTCCACCCTGCATAGCGACCTCAGCCTGGAAGAGCTGAACTTATTATATGAGACTTTTTACGCGGGACATCCCTTTACGCAGGTCAGCCGGGATCCTATCTTCCTGAAACAGGTAGTGAATACCAACAAGGCGGTGATATTCCTGGAAAAGGCGGGCAGCAAACTGGTTGTGCATTCCGCCACCGATAATTTACTGAAAGGGGCTTCGGGACAGGCGGTACAGAATATGAACCTGATGTTTGGGCTGGAAGAGACGAGCGGTTTACGCTTAAAAGCAAATTATTTCTAAAACATAGCCATGAATTTATTTGATGTTTATCCGATCAATGAGATCACGATTGTAAAAGCGAAAGGCTCCTATGTGTGGGATGATAAAGGGGAACAGTACCTCGACCTGTACGGGGGACATGCGGTGATCAGTATCGGTCATACCCACCCCCACTGGGTGAAACGCATTGAAGAGCAACTGGAAAAAATCGCATTTTACTCCAATTCCGTACGGATCCCCCTGCAGCAGCAACTGGCCGAAAAACTGGGAAAGGTTTCCGGTAAACCCGACTACCAGTTGTTCCTCTGCAACAGCGGTGCCGAAGCCAATGAGAACGCACTCAAACTGGCGTCTTTTCATAACGGCCGGAAAAAAGTGGTCGCTTTCAGCAAATCCTTTCACGGCCGCACTTCGCTGGCGGTGGCGGCCACGGATAACAAAAATTATGTGGCACCGGTGAACGAAACCGGGAATATCATTTTCCTTCCATTGAACGATGAAGCCGCCCTGCAGGAATGTTTTGAAAAAAACGGTGATGAAATATCTTCCGTCATCATCGAAGGTATCCAGGGTGTTGGCGGCATCAACGTCGCCGAAGAATCCTTTTTAAGAAAAATCCGTTCCTGCTGCGACACACACGGGGCCGTTTATATTGCCGATAGCGTGCAATGCGGCTATGGCCGGAGCGGTAAATTCTTCAGTCATGATTTCGCCGGCGTCAATGCAGATATCTATACCATGGCAAAGGGAATGGGTAACGGGTTCCCGGTAGCCGGCATCATCATTGCCCCGCATATCAAACCCAAACATTTTCAGCTGGGCACCACTTTCGGTGGCAATCACCTTGCCTGTGCCGCAGCGCTGGCCGTGCTGGAAGTGATCGAAGAAGAGAAACTGATGGGTAATGCCGTCATGATCGGTAAATACCTCCGCGATGAACTGGAAGCCATCCCCCAGCTGAAAAACGTAAGGGGAAGGGGACTGATGATCGGATTCGACGTTCCCGACTCGCTGAAAGACCTGCGTAAAAACCTTTTATGGGAACAGAAGATCTTTACCGGGGAGGCCAAACCCAGCGTGATCCGTTTGCTTCCGTCGCTGGCCCTGAAAAAAAGAGACGCCGAACAGTTTATCGACGGCATCAAGGAAGAAATACAAAAACTTGTTTCAACCCCTGCTCACTGACATGAAAAACTTTATTTCGGTCAAGGATGTAACCAATATCGATGCGCTGGTGCAGAAAGCCCTGGCCTGCAAGGCGGATCCCTTTGCCTCCACATCGCTGGGCGCAGGAAAAAAGATCGGGTGCCTGTTTCTCAACCCCAGTATGCGCACGCGGATCAGCACCCAGATCGCCGCACAGAACCTGGGCATGGAAGCCATCGTCTTCAACGTGGGAAGCGAAGGATGGGCCCTTGAATTTGAAGAAGAAGCCATCATGAGCGGCAGCACGGTGGAACACGTGAAAGACGCCGCGCCGGTCTTCGGGAAATATTTCGATATCCTTGCTATCCGTACTTTTCCTTCCCTTAAAAACCGCGAGGATGATTACAGCGAATTATACATCAAACAATTTATCAAATACGCGGGGATCCCGGTCGTGAGCCTGGAAAGCGCCACCCTGCATCCCCTGCAAAGCCTGACCGATATCATCACCATCACCGAATCATTCAACGAAAAACGCAAACCACGGATCGTACTTACCTGGGCGCCGCATGTAAAACCGCTTCCCCAGTGCGTGGCCAACAGTTTCGCCCAATGGGTGAATGCCTGGGGAAAAGCGGATTTCGTGATCACCCATCCCGAAGATTACGAACTGAGCGAAGTCTTTACCCGCGGCGCAACGATTATACACGACCAGGAAAAAGCGCTCAGGGACGCTGATTTTGTTTACGTGAAGAACTGGAGCACCTATAACGACTATGGAAAGATCTACAATAACGATCCCGAATGGATGCTGGGCGAAAAAAGATGGTCGCTTACCAATAATGCCAAAGTGATGCATTGCCTGCCCGTAAGAAGGAACGTGGAATTAAGCGACGAGATCCTCGACGGGCCCATGAGCATTGTTACGCAACAGGCCGCCAACAGGGTCTGGGCCGCGCAGGCGGTATTGTCGGAGATTTTGACGAATAAAAGTTAATGGCGGCAGTGATTCTGCCCCCATCCCCTAAAGGGGAGGACTATCGGAAAGCTTTATGATGAAAAATTACTCTTTCCTTCATCTTGTTATCGCGAAATGAATAATATCGCTAACTATATTAGAAAATATTATTCACCTGGAGGAGATAGTTTGCCCCGTGAAAACATGTACTACGGAGCCGACAGTTTTGTATTTCGCAAGGCTGCCGAATTACGAAACAGGATGACGCCGGCGGAAGAGGTCTTATGGAATGCGCTTCATATCAATGAATGGAAATTAAAATTCAGGAGACAGCATCCGATTGCCCATTGGGTAGTGGATTTTTATTGTCACGCTAAAAGATTTGTCATTGAACTTGATGGAGGGATCCACGAATCGGAAGAAGTAAAAATGAATGACAAAAAAAGGGAGGAATATTTAAGAAACCTTGGATTGACAATACTCCGTTTCAAAAATGAAGAAGTCATTAATAATACGGGAGCTGTTCTAAAGAAAATTGCGCAATCAATCGAAATGCTGCCCAATACCCCTTTAGGGGACAGGGGCGGAAATGATGCCCCCTTATACATCATAAAAATCGGCGGCAACATCATTGATGATGAGGGCAAGCTCGCTTCCTTTCTGCAGCGTTTTGCCGGTGCCGGCGGCCACAAGATCCTGGTACATGGTGGCGGAAAGCTGGCCACGCGGCTGGCGGATGAACTGAAAATCCCCCAGCAAATATCGGAAGGACGAAGGATCACCGACGCGGAGACGCTGAAAATCGTGACGATGGTCTACGCCGGTTATATCAACAAAAATATCGTGGCGCAGTTACAGGCTGCTGGTTGTGATGCCGCAGGGCTCAGCGGGGCCGATGGGAATATAGTCACCGCGCATAAAAGACAGGATCCCGTAACGGACTTTGGTTTTGTGGGCGACGTGGATGCTGTTAATATTACTTTCCTTGACCAGTTACTTGCCGGTGGCCGGGTACCCGTTATCGCGCCCATCACGCACGACGGAAAAGGTCAATTGCTGAATACCAATGCCGATACCATCGCGCAGGAAATTGCCAAAGCGCTGAGCGGAAAATATGATACGTCGCTTATTTATACTTTTGAAAAAAGCGGGGTGCTGCTCGATGCCGGCAACGACGCAACCCTGATCAGCAGGTTAAACCCCGGTTATTACAGGGAGCTGAAAAGGGCCGGGAAAATATACGCGGGCATGATCCCCAAACTGGACAACGCCTTTGCCGCACTGGATTGCGGTGTAAAAAAAGTCGTGATCGGGAAGGCGGAAGACCTGGAAGGACTGATCGCCGGCACCACGGGCACAAGTATCGAACATGCATGAAAGCGCTGACATACTGACCACCGACGCGATCGCCTTGCTGAAAGAACTGATTGCCGTTCCCTCTTTCAGCAAAGAAGAGGATAAAACGGCATCCCTCATCGGAAAATTTTTCGCGGTCAGGGAAATCGCCGCTTCCCGGGTGGGCAATAATATATATGCGCTGAATAAATATTTCGACGCTACCAAACCCACGATCCTGCTCAATTCCCATCATGATACGGTAAAACCCAACCCGCAATATACCCGCGATCCTTTTTCTCCGGTCGAAGAAGAAGGAAAACTATTCGGGCTGGGAAGCAACGACGCGGGCGGCTGCCTGGTTTCGCTGATCGCCGTGTTCCTGCATTACTATGAAAGAAATGATCTCCGATATAATCTGGTCATTGCCGCCACCGCCGAAGAAGAAATTTCCGGTACGGGCGGTATTGAATATACACTACCCTACCTGCCCGCCATCCATTGCGCGATCGTGGGTGAACCGACGCAGATGCAGCTGGCCGTGGCGGAAAGGGGTTTGATGGTGCTGGACTGCAGCAGCCAGGGACTGGCAGGACATGCGGCAAGGGAAGAGGGCGATAACGCGATTTATAAGGCGATGCAGGATATCGCCTGGTTCAGGGATTTCCGGTTCCCCCGTGTGTCGGCCCTGCTTGGCCCTAATAAAATGAGCGTAACGGTAATCGATACGGAAAACAAAGCGCATAACGTGGTACCCGGGCAATGTCATTTTGTGGTGGATACGCGGATTAATGAACTGTACAGTTTTGAAGAAGTGCTTGCGATCATCCGCGCGCATGTGGGTTGCGAAGTGAACCCGAGAAGCACCAGGCTTCGTTCAACATCCATTGCCACAGACCACCCGCTTGTAAAAGCCGGTTTGGCGCTGGGCCGGACCTGTTATGGTTCGCCCACCACTTCCGATAAGGCGCTAATGCCTTTTCCCGCGCTGAAGATGGGACCGGGTGATTCCGCGAGAAGTCATACCGCCAATGAGTATATTTATACCCGTGAAATAAAAGAAGGTATTGAACTCTATACCGCGCTCCTCAACCAGGTATTATGAAACTCTGGCAAAAAGATAAGGCATCGCTGGCGGCCGTGGAGAAATTCACGGTGGGACTTGACCGGGAAATGGACCGGTACCTCGCGGCTTTTGATGTGCTGGGATCCCTGGCGCATATCCGGATGCTGGAATCCGTCGGGCTGCTGACAAAGGAAGAGCAGCAGCAACTCCGGGATGAGCTGCAGGCCATCTACCGGCAGGTGATCAGCGGTGATTTCCGGCTGGAAGATGATATGGAAGATATCCATTCGCAGGTAGAGTCGCTGCTCACGCAACGTCTGGGCGATACGGGCAAGAAAATACACGCCGCGCGCAGCCGCAACGACCAGGTGCTGGTCGATATTAAATTATTCCTGCGGAATGAGATCGAAGAACTCGTTAATGCCGTTCAGCCTTTTTTTGATTTACTACAAAACCACAGCGAGCGGTACAGGGACTGCCTGCTGCCGGGCTATACGCACCTGCAACTGGCCATGCCCTCTTCCTTCGGGCTCTGGTTCGGAGCTTATGCCGAAAGCCTGGTGGATGATATGATCACGCTGAAAGCGGCCTATGATATCGTAAATAAAAACCCTTTGGGTTCCGCGGCGGGATATGGGTCATCTTTCCCGATCAACCGGACCATGACCACGCAGCTGCTGGGATTCGACGACCTGAACTATAATGTGGTATATGCACAGATGGGGCGCGGCAAGGCCGAACGAATCGTCGCACAGGCTTTAGCCAATTTGGCCGATACGCTGGCCAAACTCAGCATGGACGCCTGCCTGTACCTGAACCAGAATTTCGGTTTTATCAGTTTTCCCGAAGAACTGACCACGGGAAGCAGCATCATGCCGCATAAAAAAAATCCCGATGTGTTCGAACTCATCCGCTCGCATGGCAACCGCATCAAGGCCCTGCCCAACGAGATCATGCTGATGACTGCCAACCTGCCCTCGGGTTATCACCGCGACCTGCAATTGCTGAAAGAACATTTATTTCCCGCCTTCCAAACGCTGCGGGACTGTATCGACATGGCGGGACTGATGCTGTCAGCTATTGAAATCAGGAAGGATATTTTAAACGAGGAAAAATATAAGTACCTGTTCAGCGTGGAAGAAGTGAACAAGCTTGTCAATGGAGGCATGCCCTTCCGGGATGCTTACCGTAAAGTAGGAGCGGATATCGCCGCCGGCAAATTCAGTTATAATCCCGTCATCCGCCATCAGCATGAAGGAAGTATCGGCAACCTCTGCACAGAAGAGATCAAAAAACAAATGCAGGCCGTGATCCGTTCTTTCCCTTTTGAAAAAGTGCAGGCCGCCATTCAGCTGTTGTTAAAGCGTTGAAGCTTTTTGCGCGTACACATCTTTAAAATGCCGTTGCATAAACCGTTTCCCCGCTTCCGCATCGGGTACCGTCCAGCCAAATTGTTCGTATAAGCCATGCGCGTCGCGGGTGCCCAGCATCCAGCGCCGGAGCCCCTGCAGTTCGGGATGGCATTGTATCACCGACAGTAGCCATTTAGACAAGCCCTTTCCCCGGTAGTTTTCTAGAATAAATACATCGGCGAGCCAGGCAAAAGTGGCAAGGTCGGTGACCAGCCGGCCGAATCCAACCATTTCCTCCTGGTGGTAAACACCAAAACAGAGTGAATGCGCGATTGATTTTTCGACCACTTCACGCGGAATGCCCGCGGCCCAGTAAGAATGCTCCGAAAGATACCGGTGCAATACATCTACATCGATGAGGGCGGGATCGGTGCTGATGCGGAAATCGCCCTCCGCCGCTTCATAATAAGTGCTCATAAACCATACTTGTCTACCAGGTACACCAGGGCCGCCATGTTCACGGCACCCAGTTCCAGTTCACGTTTGTTCACGTTTTCAAATACATCGCTCCGCGCATGGTGGATATCAAAGTAACGCTGCGAATCGGGGTTCAGTCCCGCGGTGGGTGTATTAAATATCCGGTTCAGCGGACCAATATCCGAACCGCCGCCGCCTTTATTAAATTCACTGCAGCCATAGGGCGCGATCAGGTCGCGCCAGGACAGGAATGTCCGGTATTGTTCCTCTGTTCCCGTCAATCCAAAGCCCCGGGGTGTAAAACCGCCGGCATCCGACTCCAGCGCGAAAATATGCTGTTCGTTCTTCGCCTTTGCTTCACTGGCATACTGGTCGCCTCCCCTGCCCCCGTTCTCTTCATTGGCAAACAAAACAAAACGGATCGTATGACGCGGCTGGTAACCCAGCGCTTTAAAGGCACGCAGTATTTCGATGGTTTGCACGATACCCGCGCCATCATCGTGCGCGCCTTCGGCGGCATCCCATGAATCGAGGTGTCCGCCGATCGTGATGTATTGCCCCGGGAATTCCGTGCCTGTCAGTTCCCCGATCACGTTATGCGCGATCGTATCTGGCAGGAAATGTCCGTTGCTGTAGATGGATACGGTTAGCGGAGTGGTCTGCAGCATAGAATCCATCCAGTCAGCATCCTTCAGCCCCACCGCCACCGCCGGTATTTTCGCATATGCGGAATCGTAACGGGTGGCGCCGGTGTGCGGGTTATTGTCGGTACTGTGTGTCATGCTCCGGATGATCACGCCCACGGCGCCGTATTTTGCCGCGCGGCTTGGTCCCTGTCCGCGATACCGCACCGCGTCGCCATAGGATTGAAACGTGCGGACAAAAGTGGGATTGAACTTATAATTATAAAAAACGATCTTCCCTTTTACCTGGTCCTTTTTATTTTCCAGGTCATCAAAGTTTTTAACGCCGATCAGCGGGGCGGTCACGCCATCGCGTCCGCTGCCATAGGAATTACCCAGCGCGATGATATCCAGTTTTTTTTCATAGCTCCGCGTTTTCCCTTTCGGATCGGGGCCGGTATATTTCGCCACCGCTTTTTCGGGTCCGCCCCTCACCCAATGCGGCACGCTGCATTCCTGGAAGAGGATCTTATCAGCCCCGCTTTCCTGCAGAATTTTCAGGCCCCAGGCTTCCGCGCGGTACATGCCGGGTGAGGCCGATAAACGGGCGCCGATCTTTTTAGTAAGGTATTCCAGGTTCTGATAAGCCTTCCCGTTTGTAAGGATTTCATCCGAAATACGCTTGATGAACAGGGAGTCCGCGTTTTGCGAAAAAACCGGGGTTGTTACCGGCATAAACAGAAAAAGCCAAACGTATTTTCCCATGCCTTGAATTTTGCTAAAGTTAATCCAAAGCCCAAAACAGAAAACAAATAATTAAGACGAGCGGTAAACCAAAGCCGCTGAAAACTGTTACCTTCATTGCCCTTTCAGAAACCGGTCATTTATGAAAATCGGAATTGTTTGCTATCCCACCTTCGGCGGGTCGGGTGTACTGGCCACCGAATTGGGCAAGGCCCTTGCCCAGAAAGGGCACTTTGTGCATTTTATCACTTACCAGCAGCCCGTGCGGCTGAACGGGTTTATCCCGAATATTTTTTACCACGAAGTACAGGTTCCCACTTATCCCCTCTTTGATTACCCGCCCTATGAAACCGCGCTGGCCAGCACGATGGTGGATGTGATCAAGAACAACGACCTGGACCTCCTGCACGTTCATTACGCCATCCCGCATGCGTCGGCTGCCTATATGGCCAAACAGATCCTGTTGAAGGAGGGGAAAAACATCCCGGTGATCACTACCCTGCACGGTACCGATATCACCCTGGTGGGTCGCGATAAGACCTATGCCCCGGTGGTGGCCTTTTCCATTAACCAGAGCGATGCGATTACCGCTGTTTCCAATAACCTGCGCGATGAAACCTATAAGATCTTTCAGATCGAAAAAGAGATAGAAGTGATCCTGAATTTTGTGGATGTGAGCCGGTTCAGCCGCAAACCCATCGACGCGTTCCGGAAAGTGATCGCACCCAACGGTGAACGGATCCTCCTGCACGCTTCCAATTTCAGGAAAGTAAAACGCGTGCAGGACGTGGTAAAGATCTACGCGGAAGTCAACAAGCAACTGCCGTCAAAATTATTGTTTGTCGGCGACGGACCCGAGCGGTCCACCGCGGAAGACCTGGCCCGTGAACTGGGGGTTTGCGACGAAATACTTTTTGTGGGAAAACAGGAACAGATGGAAGATATCCTGGCCATTGCCGACCTTTTCCTGCTGACATCAGAATACGAAAGCTTCGGTTTGGCCGCGCTCGAGGCGATGGCCGCCGGTGTGCCGGTGGTTTCGTCCAATGCGGGCGGGCTGCGGGAGATCAATATTCCCGGCGTTACGGGTTACCTGGCCGATGTGGGGGATATAGACACTATGAGCAAGCAGGCTTTGTCGATTTTGAAAGATGAAAAAGTATTGCAGGAATTCAAACAGCGGGCCGCCCTGCATGCGCGGAAATTCGATATCACCAATATCGTTCCCTTATATGAGAATCTCTACGCCCGTTTTCTTCCCGTGGAATCAGTCGTTCATTAATTAACGGCGCAGCCAGGGCATCGGGTCTACGTTCCGGGTTTCGATCATCAGGATAAAATCGATCTGTCCGCCGTTGCCGTCTTCATCTTTTCCCGCGCGCCCGATCTGCTGGCCCGTTTTTACAGCAGCTCCCTTGGTGACGGTGACGCCGGAAAGGTTACTGTAGGTAGTAAAATATTTACCATGCCGGATGGTGACGGCCATTCCGTCGCCCAGGCTGAAAACGGCGCTTACTTCACCGTCGAAGATGGCTTTTACGGCTACCCCTGATGTAGGCGTGGCAATGGTGATGCCGGGGTTGTCGAAGGTAAGCATCGTATTTTCTATTTTATTGGAACCGAAACGAAGGGTCACCACCCCGTTGTCGACCGGCCAGGGCAGTCTTGCCTTATTGGCCTGGAAACTGCTGTTCAGCGCCATATCGTTGGCATTCAGGTCGAGGTAACTTTCGGGTTTTTTTGCGGGTTCATTGCGGCGCGTTGTCCCGGTACCGGTGGTGGTAACGGAAGGATTGGTGCCGGTTACCACATTGTTTTCCGCGTTGATCTTTGCATCGGCTTTGGCTTTGGCCTCTGCAGCTTTCCGTGCGGCATCCTGTTCCCTGCGCACGATGGCGAGCATGGCATTCTGCAGGTCGCGGTCCTTTTTCTTTTTGGCGGCGATCTGTTTCTGCAGGTCTTTTTCCTTTGA
>CAYNSL010000084.1:0-15552 GCA_964399755.1 uncultured Chitinophaga sp.
ACGCCCATGATCCGGTTGAACCAGTCGTTCGATACTTTGAATTTGGGTTTGAACAGGCGCCGGTTCATATTGGCCAGCAGCGCCGACCGTTTTTTAAAATAATCCCTTTCATCTTTTTCGCCCTGCAGGCGGATGAATTCATCCATCGAAAAAGATACCGGGGTGCGGTAATACCGGTTCCCGATTTTTTCGACGATGTAATATTGTTTGGTTTTGGGATCGTATTCAATGTTCCGCCTGATGAATCCCGTATCGCGGAGGTCAAAACTATTATTGTTGGGATAAGAATAGGGATCGCCCCGGCGGTCGCTCAGCGGGTAACGGGTGGTATCTGATCTGAAATCATTTTTACCGAAATGGCGGGGTGCGTAAAAACCGGCATTGGCCTGCATAATAAGGGCAGTCACAATGGCCAAAAACACCAAGGTGCGGAGGATATGGGCAGTTGTAAGGTTCAATGTTTTTTCTCCATCAATTAGTTTCCTGAAAATAGTGGATTAGAGGGTACGAAGTGCTAATTTAATCAGTTCCTCAACAGGCAAACCTGGATTGACAGACAGCGCTTTTTCAAGGGCCTGTCCGGCGGCCTGCCGGCTGATGCCCAGGGCAGTCAAGGCATTTAACGCATCCTGGTGCAAAGTATTGTTTTTCACCGGAAAAATATTTGATTCGGGGGTATGTTTCGCTAGCTTATCCCTGAGCTCAAGGACCATTCTTTCGGCTGTTTTTTTACCGATTCCTTTTATCCCTTCCAGCGTCCGGCTATCACCCTGGATAATGGTTTTTGCCAGTTCGTCAGGTTTCATGTAAGACAAGATGACCCTTGCCGTTGATGCACCGATCCCGGAAACATTCAGCAGGTGCTGGAACATTTCTTTTTCGGCGAGGTCAAAAAAACCATACAGGATATGGGCATCCTCACGGATCAGGAGGCAGGTATGGAGCAATCCTTTGTCGAGGTGCTGTATCCTTGAAAAAGTGTTCAGGCTGATCTGCACTTCATATCCCACCCCGCTTACCTCCACCTGGACCACCGCGGGGCTTTTATGCACAAAATCACCTTTCAGGTAAGCGATCATAAGCTGCGAAAATAGGGAAATCGGGGGCAAATGAGAAACGCAGATGAAGTATAAAAACGAAACCGGAAGATCGATTCAATGCAATTTTATACCACATGCGGAAAAATGTGATTGCTACGGTTGCGGCAGCCGGATAAGGCATGATCCGGGTTTATATTACCTTTGGCCACCTCTTAACGCAAGCGCAAATGATAAAGAAAATTACCGCAGCCATTACGGCCGTGGGCGGGTTTGTTCCGGAAGACAGGCTCACCAATTTCGACCTGGAAAAAATGGTCGACACCAATGATGAATGGATCCGCACGCGTACGGGCATATCGGAAAGAAGGATCCTGAAAGGAGAAGGCCTTGCCACCTCCGATATGGTTGTTCCGGCCGTCCGCCAGCTTTGCGATAAAAGAGGGATCCATCCCGATGAGATCGAATGCCTGATCGTTGCCACCGTTACGCCCGACATGGTATTCCCCGCTACGGCCAATATCGCCTGCGACAAACTGGGCGCTAAAAACGCCTGGAGCTTTGATGTATCGGCTGCCTGTTCGGGATTTTTATATTCGCTCACCCTCGGCGCTTCGCTGATCGAGAGCGGCCGTTATAAAAAAGTGGTGGTTTGCGGCGCCGATAAGATGAGCGCGATCGTGGATTATTCCGACCGGAACACCTGCATCCTGTTCGGCGACGGGGCCGGGGCGGTGCTGCTCGAACCCAATCATGAAGGATACGGTATCCTTGACAGTATCCTGCGAAGCGATGGCAGCGGATGCGCCTACCTGCACATGAAGGCGGGCGGTTCCAAAAAACCCGCGACGATGGAAACGGTGATAGCCAAAGAGCATTTTGTTTTCCAGGACGGGCAGCCTGTTTTCAAATTCGCCGTAAAAGGCATGGCGGATGTAAGCGCGGAACTGCTTGAAAAAAATAATCTCACGGGAGAAGATATCGCCTGGCTGGTGCCCCACCAGGCCAACCTGCGGATCATCGACGCCACGGCCAGCCGCATGGGACTGCCGCGCGAAAAGGTGATGATCAATATCCAGAAATACGGGAACACAACGGCCGGCACCATCCCCCTCTGTTTATGGGAATGGAGAAACGAGCTTAACAAGGGCGACAATATCGTGCTCGCAGCCTTCGGCGGCGGATTTACCTGGGGCGCCACGCTGGTGAAATGGGCGTATTAGGTATTAGGGAAGGTTAAATTTTAAATGCTAAATGTTGAATAGATAACCTTCCTATCCGTAATTGCATATTACTTATTGCTCATTGTCTATTGTCTATTGTCAATTGTCTATTGTCTATTGCATATTGCTTTTCGTCTTTTGATATCCTATCTCACCAGCACCACTTTCCCCGCCCCCCACTTATTATCCTCGGTGATATATTTTACCAGGTACACCCCCGCAGGGTAGGGGCTGATATCCACCTGCCATTTGCCTTTCCGGTCACCCGCGTTCAGCCGCATCAGGATCTTACCGGTAAAATCCGTGATGAAGATTTCTTTGATGTCTTTTTTTGTTTCGATAGCGAAGACCCCGCTGGTCGGGTTGGGATAAATTTTTACCGCGAGGATATTTTCCGGCTGACGGATCACTTCCTGCTGCACGGTATCGCTTCCCGCCACCGAGCAGTCTTTCGCGTAAACAAACTGCCCGATCACCCTTTGCAGCAGGTCGTTCAGCAGTTCGACCTCGTATTTGTCGGTAGTGGGTTCGATATGACTGTTCCCCACCCCGCTGTGGTTGGTAAGAAACGTGTAGGTGCCGTTAGTAGCCAGCGCCATGGAACGAAGCAGGAATTCGGTTGATTTATCGGTGCCGCTGCAGGCCACGGGTATGATGCGTATTCCCATCGCAGCTGCCCTGACTACAAGTTGCTGTATCCGTTCCTTCGCTTCATTGTGCGGCGGCGCATCCAGTACGAGGAACAATAGCCGGGCCCTTGCATTTTTATTCCATTGCAGGCTGTCGAGCGCCGTGGCCATCGCATCATCCACTGCCTCGGGGTAATCGCCACCGCCGCCGGCGCGCTGCAGTTTGATAAAATTGATGGCCTTCAGCAGGTCTTCATTAAATCCCACTTTCTTCGTCACATATTCATCGGAACGGTCGCGGTAAAAAACCGAGGCCGCCTTCCATGAAAGCGATTTGTATTTATCCATCGTTTTACGGATCACATCTTCCAGTTCCAGTTTCAGGAATTCGATCTCATCGCCCATGCTCCCGGTGGCATCCACCACGAAGGCGATGTCCACATCGTTCGTTACCTGGCAGCCACGGTCGGCCACCAGCAGGTTCACCCCGTTCGAAAACGCGGAAGGCCCGTACAGGGAATTTCCCGAGTGGTCTGAAATATAATAACCCGCCCTGTCCGCCGAATCCGCCAGGAAACCGGCCCAGAGCTCGGCCTTGCCCGTATTGTCGGTATAGGATTTCCATATTGTATCGCGGGTGGATTTGCTGATCAGGTAAACGGGTTCGTTTACGATAGCATTGAATTTTTTATCGGTAAGCTGAACGCTGTAACGGGTATGCGTCCACATGCCCCAGAAACGACTCATGGATTTGAATTCGGTTTCGGAATATTCTTCCCACATTTTCCATTTCCGGAAATCATTGACTTCACCGGCCGTCAGTAACCTGGAACGGAGTTCCGTATTGCTGCGGGTTATGATATTTGTATCTCCCAGGTAAAATCGCTTGTCGTCAATGGGGGACGGGGCCGGCGCTGATGAATAACCCCGCAGCGCCATTTTTTCGGATGAACCCGAACCGGAATAAACGGTTAACCCCGATGCTTTGCCCAGCAGGGCGTCTCCGCTGATCGTGGTGGTTGCATATCCCAGTTCCTTGGGTTTCCGTTTGGCGCCCATGGAAGTCACGACTACTTCTGCCATGGCCATATCTTTCGCGTACATCTCGCGCCTGTTCAGCAGTACCACTTCAAAATCGGGGTCCTTCAGGTTTTTTTCCGTGACCACAACTTTATATGGCTCATAACCCGGCGCCGCGAATACCAGGGTATCGGGTAATTTACCGGCCAGTATCTTAAAATGACCGTCGGGGCTGGTGGTCACGCTGTTGACCTTGTTCTTAAAACTGACATTTACATTCACGGCCGCGCCACCGGCCTCGTTCAGGACCCGTCCATTCAGCCATTGTGAAAAGCTCAGCTGGGAAAATAATAATGCGGGAAAGACCAACCCTACAATTTTTCTCATATCGCTCGTTTCCGGGAGGGATGAGCGGGAGCAAACTTTTACATAAAGAATAACCAATTTTTTTCGCAAAGGGGAATTCATCAGCGTAAGAGGGTCAGGGTACCATTGCTGGTATTACGACAAAGATTACCGTGCTTAGTATATGCCGCAAACCAGGCGTAGACCCCGGATTGCCGGATGACCCCTCCAGCCGTTCCATCCCGGCCCTTCGGGGAGTCGCGGGTTTCAAATTTTGTTTGCCCGCAGTGAAAACCCGTTTATACCGGTGACATGACTGATTCCGGTTAATGAATTTTAACCTGATTAAGCGTTCTCTATTACCGGTTTGATCTTATTTCCGGCTGCGGGTAAAAATAATAAAATCAAGTGGCGGAATTTTTTCCACCCCCAGCTGCCGCAGCATATTGACGAGCTGCCCCCGGTGATAAGTGCCGTGGTTGAACACATGCAATAAGACCTGCGAAACGGGTTGCTTGAAATATTCTTTCTTGGAGTTGTAATATTGAAATACATGATCAAGGGCCGGTTCAGTGGCGCTGTTCACCCAGTCCATCCATTGCTGGCTTTGCGCGATCAGGCCGTTGCTGACATCCTGCATCGAGCCCTTGAAGTTTTCGGAAGGAACGATGACCTTTTCATGAAGCTTCACCCGCTGCCACCAGGCGCTTTCCGCGTCCCACATATGCTGCACCGTTGCATACAGGCTTTTAAAACTTGAAGGCAGCTCCTGCATTTGCTTTTCGGGCGGCAGGCCGTTGATGGTTTCCAGCAAACGCTGGCTGGCCCAGCAATTATAAGCGGCCAGTTGTGCGAGCAGTTCTTTCATGGTATGATTCCGCGGCGGCGGTGATTTTTGGGACCGGGAAAGGGAAGTTGAAATCATTTACATTTGAAAACGGATTCGGAAAATCTTTCCTGATAAATATCGCGAATCAACCCATGTATATGAATAAAAGTTTTCCCCGTCCGGCAGGGTCATCCGGGCGGTTATTTTCGGGATGGGGATCCACGGCCATTCACGGCGGGCACCGGAAGGACCCGCTCTATGCGCACCAGGTTCCCATCTATGCCAGCAGCACCTATGTATTCGACAATGCCGAGCAGGGCATGCGCCGCTTCAGCGGGGAGGAGGAAGGATTCATCTACAGCCGCTGGGGGAATCCCACGATCCGGGAAGCCGAAGAGAAGATCGCGGCGCTGGAATCTTTCGGACTCAGTTTTGAAACAACGGGTATCCTCCACGCTTCGGGCATGGCGGCGATCACCACCCTCCTGTTGTCAACCCTAAAACCGGGCGATAAGATCCTCTCGCATTATTCGCTTTATGGGGGCACCAACGAACTGATGAATTCCGTTTTACCGGGTCTGGGGATCGGCGCGGTGATCACAGACCTCCGTGATCCCGCGAAAGCCGAAACCGTGCTGAAGGCCGACCCCGCTATCAAAATGGTCTATCTCGAAACGCCGGCCAACCCTACGATCCAGTGCGTGGATATCGAAGAACTGGCCGGCCTGGCCAAAAAACAGCATTGCATCGTGGCCTGCGACAATACATTCGCCACGCCCTACCTGCAGCAGCCATTCCGTTATGATGTGGATTTTGTCGTGCATTCCACCACCAAATTCCTCAATGGCCATGGCACGGCCATCGGCGGTATCCTGCTGGGCCGGGATCCTGAATTCATGAAAACAAGGGCCACCAAACTGCACCGGCTGCTGGGCGGGAATTCCAATCCCTTCGACGCTTTTTTACTGATCCAGGGCATCAAAACGCTGGAAGTCCGGATGGAAAGGCATTGCCACAACGCGATGGAAGTGGCGAATTATTTAGACGCGCACCCGGCTGTTGCGCGGGTGAATTATACGGGGCTTGTCTCTCATCCCGATCAGCCCACCGCCATGAAACAAATGCGTCACCCGGGCGCCATGCTCAGTTTCGAGCTCGAGGGGGGAATGAAAGCCGGTATTTCCTTTATGAACAAATTGCAGATGTGTGTACGCACTGTTTCACTCGGCACCTGCGATACCCTGCTCTCTCACCCCGCTTCCATGACACATTACAGCGTTCCCCGGGAAGAACGGGAACGGTATGGCATCTCCGACGGGCTGATCCGGATGAACGTGGGCATTGAAAATCTACAGGATATTATTACCGACCTCGAACAGGCGCTGGCCGCTTCATAAAATAAAAAATATGAAATCATTTTTCATTATCACAGGCTGTTGTTTTCTCATTTCATCCTGCAAGTTTCACCATGAGCAATATGAAAAGATCATCCGCAACGGAATGATCTATGACGGCAGCGGTGGCAAGCCCTATCAGGCCGATATCGGTATCCGCGGCGATTCGATCGCTTTTATCGGCGACCTCTCGGATGTTTCCGCGCAGTTCAGCATCGACGCGAAAGGCATGGCGGTGGCGCCGGGATTTATCAATATGCTGAGCTGGGCGACGGAATCACTGATCGAAGACGGCCGGTCGCAGGGCGATATCCGCCAGGGCGTAACCCTGGAAGTAATGGGCGAAGGCTGGAGCATGGGACCGCTGAACGCGAAAATGAAAGCGGAGCAGCAGAAAGACCAGCCCAATATTAAATACAAAGTGGAATGGAACACGCTGGGGCAATACCTGAACTTCCTGGAAAAAAGAGGAATCAGCTGTAACGTGGCTTCCTTTGTGGGCGCCACCACGCTGCGCGTATATGCCATCGGGGAAGATAACCGCGACCCCACACCCGCTGAAATGGATACCATGCGCGCCCTCGTGAAACAAGCCATGGAAGAAGGCGCGATGGGTATCGGGAGTTCGCTGATCTACCCGCCCGCTTTTTTCGCCAAAACCGGCGAACTGGTCGAGCTATGCAAAGTGGCCTCTTCATACGGCGGCATGTATATTTCGCATATGCGCAATGAGGGCAATAAATTATTCGAGGCGCTGGATGAACTGATCCGGATCGCCCGCGAAGCGAAAATCCCCGCAGAGATCTATCACCTCAAAGCGGCCGGAAAGGATAACTGGTGGAAGATCGACAGCCTGGTGAAGATCGTGGAGGCCGCCAGGAATGAAGGATTGAAGATTACCGCCGATATGTACACTTATTTCGCTTCGGCCACCGGGTTAACGGCTTCCTTTCCGCCTTCGCTGCAGGACGGCGGCTTCGACAGCCTGTGGCACCGCCTGCAAAGACCGGCTATCCGCGAACAGATGAAAAAGGAAATGAACACGAACGCCACAGAATGGGAAAATACTTATTACGGCGCGGGCGGCGCCAAAGGCGTACTCTTACTGGGATTCCGCAGGGACTCCCTCCGGAAATATATTGGTAAAACACTGGAAGAAGTGGCTGCCCTCCGCGGCAGTTCCCCCGAAGAAACCGCCATGAACCTGATCGTGGAAGACAGTACGCGCATCGATGTCTCCTATTTTTCCATGACCGAAGACAATATTAAAAAAGAACTGGCCCTGCCCTGGGTGAGTTTCTGTTCCGATGCGGAATCAATGTCGCCGGAAGGCGTGTTCCTGAAATCAAATCCCCATCCGCGGGCTTACGGGAATTTTGTACGCGTGATCGGCAAGTACTGCCGTGATGAAAAAGTGATCAGCCTGGCCGAAGCCGTGCGTAAACTTTCCAAATTACCCGCGACCAACCTGCATCTCCGCCGGCGCGGCGAACTGGTAAAAGGCAATTACGCCGATATCGTGATCTTTGACCCGGCCACGGTTACCGATCACGCCAGTTTCGGCAAACCGCATCAGTTCGCGACGGGCGTCATCCATGTATTTGTAAACGGGGTGCAGGTATTAAAGGACGGGGAACATACGGGCAAAAAACCGGGACGCTTTGTAAAAGGACCGGGGTATAGGTATGCTAAATGATAAATGTTAAGTGTTAAATGTTAAGTGTTAAATAATGGGAATAACAATCCGAAGGGCGGTAAAAGAAGATTGCCCGCGATTACTGGAACTGATCAAAGAACTGGCCGTATATGAAAAGGCGCCGGATGAGGTGACGGTGACGCTCGCGCATTTTACCGAAAGCGGATTCGGCGAAAAGCCGGTATGGTGGGCATTTGTAGCGGAAGAAAACGGAATCATTTCCGGGTTCGCCTTATATTATATCCGCTATTCCACCTGGAAAGGACAGGCCATGTACCTTGAAGATATCCTTGTTACGGAAGCGGCGCGCGGAAAAGGGATCGGGAAATTATTATTCGACCGGCTGATGGAAGAAGCCCGCGAAAAAAAATTCAACCGCATCATCTGGCAGGTGCTGGAATGGAATGAACCGGCGATCAATTTTTACCGGAAATACCATGCGCAATTTGACGGGGAATGGCTGAATGTCAGTATTGATGTAAAATAAGCAATGGGAAAATAAAACGTGATTGTCATGCACCGATAAAAGCAATAATGACGGCTGACACCGCTTTTGATCGCTTAAGATGCATTACTGCATCCAACCGGAACATTGTTTAACACTTCAGCTCACCCCATCCATTTCCACTTCCTTATTGATCTTGGAGATCAGCCCGAGTAGCACTTTTCCCGGACCGGCTTCGGTGAATTTTGAAGCCCCGTCGGCGATCATGGCCTGCACACTCTGCGTCCAGCGTACCGCGCCGGTCAGCTGGTCGATCAGGTTTTGCTTGATCTCATCTTTGTCCATCACAGCTTTGGCCACAACATTCTGGTAAACCGCGCAGGTGGGGTTATGGAATTTTGTGTTTTCGATGGCCGCCGCCAGTACTTTTTTTGCCGGCAGCATCAGGGGCGAGTGAAATGCGCCGCCCACGGGCAGCACGAGTGCCCTTTTGGCGCCGGCTGCTTTCATCCGTTCGCAGGCGATCTCGATTCCTTTAACGGAACCGCTGATCACCAGTTGCCCCGGGCAGTTATAATTCGCGGGCACCACCACTTCACCGGTTTCCCGCTGTACTTCTTCACAAATGGCTTCCACTTTTTCATCGGCCAGGTTCAGGATGGCCGCCATCGTGGAAGGTTGCAGTTCGCAGGCTTTCTGCATGGCCGAAGCCCTGACTGAAACCAACTGCAGCGCGTCTTCAAAACTCAGTGTGCCGTTGGCCACCAGCGCGGTGAACTCACCGAGCGAATGTCCTGCTACCATATCGGGCGAAGTGTTCTCAATGCTTTTATAGGCGATGATGGAATGGAGGAAAACGGCGGGCTGGGTAACGCGGGTCTGCTTCAGGTCAGCTTCGGTGCCACCAAACATGATATCCGAAATGCGGAAACCGAGCAGTTCATTGGCCTGCTCGAATAATTTTTTTGCGAAGGCGCTGTGCTCATAATGCACTTTTCCCATTCCTGGTAATTGCGCTCCCTGGCCGGGAAATACAAATGCGTGTTTCATAGTTCGATGGTTGATCCGGGCAGCACGGCTTGTAGGTGCTGGAAACCCAATAAAAAAGTTTGATTGAATGCAATCAAACTTGGGGTAACTGCAAATATAGCATTTCGACCGCAAAGGGCGGTGAATATCATACCATGCATGCTTTCGGCTAATCCAGCTTGGTGCTGATCAGTTTCAGAAATTCACTGCGGGTGGAATTCTTGTGAAACTCACCATCGAAAGCGGAAGTGGTGGTCACGGAGTTCTGCTTTTGCACACCCCGCATCATCATGCACAGGTGTTTGGCCTCAATCACCACGGCCACACCCAGGGGATTCAGGGTGTCCTTGATGGCATTCATGATCTCCACGGTCAGGCGCTCCTGCACCTGCAGCCGCCGGGCATATACATCCACCACCCTGGCGATCTTGCTCAGCCCGGTGATCCAACCGTTGGGGATATAGGCGATATGCGCTTTCCCGAAAAAGGGCAGCATATGGTGTTCGCACATGCTGTAAAGCTCGATATCCTTTACCAGGATCATCTCGCTCACCGGTTCGTGAAACTTGGCCGAATTAATGATCGTGCGCGCATCGAGATGGTATCCCTGCGTGAGGTACTGCATGGCTTTGGCGAGTCGCTCCGGTGTCTTCAGCAATCCTTCGCGCTGGGGGTTTTCACCCAGCAGGCCTAAGATGCCACGGTAATTTTCCATCAGGCCGGCCGTGGCCTTTTCATCAAACTGTTCCGTTTTCCTGTATGCCATAATCAAATAATTCGGTTTAAAATGCCGGGATGACTACCCCGGGTATTCTACGAAATTGCGCGGCGTTTCATAAAGCCGCACTTTCAAGTCAAGTCTCTTACTGATATGCGGCCGCAATAAATCATAAATGACCACCGCCATGTTTTCTGCGGTCGGGTTCAGGGATTTGAATTCCTTCGTATCCAGGTTCAGGTTTTTATGATCAAACCTGCTGTGGATCTCCCGGCGGACCAGGTCGCTGAGTTCCTTAAGGTCCATTACGTAACCTGTCTTTTTATCCGGCCTGCCCGTCACCTTCACTTCCAGCTCGTAATTATGTCCGTGGTAATGCGGAAGGGCGCATTTGCCAAACACTTTTTCATTGGTCGCGTCATCCCACTCCGGGTTGAACAGCCGGTGCGCGGCATTGAAATGCTCCCTGCGGAAAACGGCAACTTTTTTACTCATACAAACAAATTACAAAAACCCGGGTACAGTATAACGTAAAAAACGGGGAAAGGTTGGCTCCTGTGATCATTCCCCGTAATATTCCACATAAATAAGCGGGGTCTCGTACAATTTGATACAATGCAGCGTAACGCCGGAAGGCAAATGCGGCTTTAATTCCTGCCAGATCCCCATCGCGAGGTTTTCGGTGCTGCACATTTTGCCCCGCATAAAATCCACGTCGATATTCAGGTTGCGGTGGTCGATCTTTTCAATCACATGCTCCCGGATCAGCAGGCTCAGCTTCTTCACATCAAAAACGAAACCCGTATCGGCATGGGGCACACCCATTACTGTTACCAGCAGTTCGTAGTTGTGCCCGTGCCAGTTTTCGTTGGCGCATTTGCCAAAGACGGCTTCATTCTTTTCATGACTCCAGGCGGGGTTAAAAAGTTTGTGGGCGGCGTTGAAATGTTCGGATCTTGTTAAGTAAACCATGCTTTACTTTTTTGGAATCTCTCCAGCATCGGGCGGAGAAACCGGTGATATACCCGGTCCGGTTACATTTATATTACACCGGCGCGGGGTCGCAAAGATAGGCCATTCCATGTCGGGGAAAAAGCTAACTTGTGAGACAAAAAAAAGCATATGAAAAAATATTTTTTCCTCGGCATTCTAAGTCTCCTTACCTGCGGCGCCCCGGCTTTCTCCCAGTCTGTTTATATGAAAGTGGAGGGTGCGGCAAAGGCCATCAAAGGTGAATCTGGCAATGCGGGTCATACGGATCAAACGGAACTGCTCAGCTTTAATTTTGAAGTGGCCAGCCCCCGTGACGCCAGCTCCGGACTGGGCACCGGAAAGAGGGCCTATAAACCCGTAACGGTATATAAACAATCGGGACTTTACAGCCCGCTGTTCTTCGACGCCCTGGTCACAAACGCCATCATCCCCAAGATCATTATCGAAGTATACCGGGCCGACGCGGTGTACAAAGGCATCGAAACCAAGGGCACCATCATTACCCTGGAAAATGTAAGCGTCAGTTCCTACAGGATACTGAATGGACTCAGCGGCGAATACAGCAAAGCGAAACCCGATGCTACCTATGATGAACTTAAATTCGTATTCCAGAAAATTACAATTGAAGACGCATCGTCAAGACTCCTGAGTACTGACAATTGGCAAAATGTCCGTTAGTTCAATGCGTATAAAAAAACAAGCAACAAGGGCGCCCGGCCTGCTGATCGCCGCCACCGCCGGGGAGATTGCACCCTTTATGGACTGGTACCGTTCAATGGCATCCATGCCGCTTACCCGGGATCTGGATATCATGATCACGGGGGTGGGACTGACCGCCGCCACCTATTCCCTTACCCGATTCCTCTCCGTAAAAAGACCGGGCTTCATCATACAGGCCGGTATCGCCGGCTGCTATGACAGCAACATACCCCTGGGGGCCGTTGTCGCCGTAAAAAAAGAAGCGATCGCCGACCTCGGCGTGCTGGAACATAAAAAATGGAACAGTATTTTCGATATGGGTTTTTGCCAAAAAAATGAAGGACCCTATTCGGGCGGCTGGCTGGTGAACCGCGGCGGACTGGCTACCCGGCTTCGCTGGAAAAAAGTGACGGGTATTACGGTAAACCAGGTCACGGCCTCCCCTCAAATGATCCGCTTGTACCGGGAGAAATTTAATCCCGTTACCGAATCCATGGAAGGCGCGGCCCTGCATTATGTTTGCCGGATGGAAAACATTCCGTTCCTGCAGTTGCGGGCCATCAGTAATGCCGCGGGTGACAGAAATAAAAAGCATTGGAAAATAAAAGAAGCGGTGGAGAACCTGAACAGGAACCTGATCCGCCTGTTACAAACGTTATGAAACTCACAATTGGATTTTCCCCCTGCCCCAACGACACTTTCATCTTCGATGCATTGGTCAATCATTCACTGGATACAGGCGACCTGGCATTTGAACCGGTGCTCGAAGATGTGGAAACGCTGAATCAATGGGCGCTGGAAGGAAAACTCGATGTGACCAAGCTCAGTTTTCCCGCCTTCTTCAGGGCGCTGAATGAATATGTACTGCTGGATGCGGGCAGCGCGCTGGGCCGTGGCGTCGGTCCCCTGCTGGTGTCCCGCGAAAAAAAAGAAATGGACGCCGGAACTGTTAATAATGCCTCCATTGTTCTCCCCGGCGAAAACACCACGGCAAACTTGCTCTTCAGCCTCGCCTTTCCCGGTGCGCAGCAGAAAAGCTTCAGGTTGTTTTCAACCATTGAAGATGCCGTCGTCAACGGTGAAGCCGACCTGGGCGTGATCATTCATGAAAACAGGTTTACATACCTGCAAAAGGGGTTGTACAAACAGTTGGACCTTGGGGAATTCTGGGAGCGGCACACGAAATTGCCCATCCCGCTGGGCGGTATCGCGATCCGTCGTTCGCTGGGCCCGCAACGCCGGCAGCAGGTGCAGACACTGGTCAGGCAGAGCCTTGAATACGCATTTGCGCGTTCTCCCGAAATCAGCGAATATGTGAAGTTACATTCGCAAACCATGCGTGAAGACGTTATGCGAAAACATATCAACCTCTATGTAAATGATTTTTCCCGCGATCTTGGCGCCCCCGGAAAATCAGCCATCATGGCCCTGTATGAAGTTTTCAGGAAGCAGCAAGGCATGACTCCCGCTGCTGCCACTTCATTATTTTCCTGATACACAATCCGTACACCGCATGTCAGTTTCTTTAGCCGGTAACCGGAAATATCCGAACTTGCGACACGAACCTCATTCTTTTATCTGCTGCCATGAAAATCAAAATTCTCATCCTGTTCCTGTTATTGTGCTGTATGCGTTCTGTCGTCAACGCACAACCAGGCGCTACAATAAACCAACGGCTGAAAGTATATATCGACTGCCACACCTGGTGCGACATGAATTATCTCCGTTCGGAGATCACGATTGTGGATTTCTTGCTTGATCCGAAAGCACCGGATGTACATATACTGATTAACAGCCGGAATACGGGAGGTGGCGGTGAACAGTTCGAGCTGATCTACTTCGGTCAGAACAATTTTAAAAGCCTCTCAGATACCCTCCGTTTTTCCATACCCGCTACCAGCACCAATTTCGAAAGAAGGGAAAAGCTCGTAAGATATATCCAGCTGGGGCTGGTTCCCTATCTTGCCCGCACCCGCGCGGCAGACGACATCACGATCTCCATGAAAAAGAAAGAAGAGGCCGGCGGGTTGCAAAAGGACAGCGCCGGCGGTTCACCGAAAGACCCCTGGAATTACTGGGTTTTCCGGGTGGGTTTTTACGGGCGCCTGAACGCCGACGAAGTTTATAAAAGCTCCAGCTACAACGGCGATATATCGGTCAGCCGTATCACGGATAAAATAAAAACCGGTGTGAATGTCAATTTCGGGAAAGACCAGACCATCTACACACTAGAAGACGATAACGGCAACCGCGAAAAGATCACGATCCGCAACAACAATTATAATTTCCAGCAATTCATGATCAACAGCCTCGGGCCGCACTGGTCATACGGATACCAGGTGGGCCTGTCCCGAAACAGTTTTTCAAATAACAAGAACCGCCTGATGCTGGAAACCGGGGTCGAATACAATATCTTCCCTTACAGCCAGGTCAATACCAAATTCTTTACCCTTTCCTATGTCATCGATGTCCGCCGCAATCATTATTACGATAGCACCCTCTACGATAAACTCCGGGAAACCCTGTGGGGACATGCGTTCAAGGGAAAATTTTCTTTTACTCAGAAATGGGGTAATATAGCCATCGGCGGAGAGTTTCATAATTTTTTAAGTAACTGGAAATATTTCAACCTGAGTGCTTACGGGGAATGCAATATCCGAGTGACGGGCGGGCTGAGCTTCAATATCTATGCCTCGGCGGCGCTGACCCGCGACCAGCTTTACCTTCCCAAGGGTGGAGCCACCGCGCAGGAAGTGCTCACCCGCCGGCGGCAGATCGCTTCGGGCTATAATTATTTTACCAATGTGGGTTTGAATTACCGTTTCGGATCGAAACTCAACAATTTCGTCAATCCCCGTTTCGACTGACGGTTTTTTTTCCAAGGGCGGCTCCGTATACTTCGAGGCATCTTTTGCGCGCTGTTTCATGCGCCACGATGGGCGGGGGATAACCCGGTTCCCGCCATTCGGGCACCCATTTTCGTATATACGTCAACGTTGGATCAAACTTCTGCGTCTGCAGGTAGGGATTAAAGATCCGGAAATAAGGCGCCGCGTCACAACCGCAGCCTGCCGCCCATTGCCAGCCGCCGTTATTGGCCGCCAGGTCGTAATCGAGCAGTTTCCGGGCAAAATAAGCTTCCCCCCACCGCCAGTCGATCAGCAGGTGTTTGGTAAGAAAGGAAGCCACGATCATCCGTACCCGGTTATGCATGTACCCCGTGCTGTTCAATTCCCGCATCCCCGCATCCACGATGGGGTAACCGGTTTGCCCCCGGCACCACGCATCAAACTCCTTTTCATTATTCCGCCAGCGGATGGCGTCATATTCGGGTTTGAATGCATGACTTGTTATACGCGGAAAATGCCAGCATATCATCTGGTAAAAATCGCGCCAGATCAGTTCATTTAAAAAAGTTTCGTTCAGCGCTCCCGCCTCCCTGGCCAGTTCCCGGATGCTGATCGTACCGAACCGGAGATGCACGCTCAGCCTTGA
>CAYNSL010000085.1:0-8903 GCA_964399755.1 uncultured Chitinophaga sp.
AATTTACGTAATGTTCTTCCAAATACTCAAAAAAGAATTGGCTGGGAACCTGGATAACGAGAACATTATTTTTAAGCGAGACGGGCTTGATGGGTTCGAACCAGGTTTTGTAGTGCTGCCATTCAACGATGTCTTTGATGATCTTTAAACAATTAGTCCAGATTTTATCAGCGTTCTTCTCCATCAGTCAGTAAGCAGTTTGTATATCGGGTTAACTTATAGTCGGTCAAACGTCGTCCGGAATGTCTTACTCACAATATCCTAAAAAAGTTGGACAGGGAGGCGAATATCACCCTTTCTTTTAAAAAAAAAAACTTTTACCCGCCCGATTTTTCCGAAACAGAAATATTGTGATTTTTGACCATTTTTTTCCCTGAAAATTTGGAAAATTCAAAATCCAACCTCCCCAGAATGATACCTGCCCAGCCCACCTGGTTGACCACCACATCATCGCCTTTTTTATTTTTGTAAATTACGGGTTTCTCAAAAAAAGTGTGGGTATGACCCCCGATGATCAGGTCGATATTTTCAGTGGCTGCGGCCAGCTTTTCATCGCTCACTTTATTGCTTTCCTTGTACTGGAATCCAAGGTGCGACAAACAAATCACCATGTCGCAGTTTTCATTCCGTTTTAAACGACCGGCTGTTTCGTTTGCTTTTTGCACGGGGTCCAGGTAACGTGTTGCGCCGAACAAATTATCCGGAATCAAACCATGACCTTCGATGCCGATCCCGAAAACGCCGATCCGCAATTTTCCTTTTTTAAAAACCCGGTACGGCGATGTTTTGAATTCCATCGGCGTTCCGGAAAAATCATAATTTGAAACCAGCATCGGAAACTGTGCGTGCCGCGTCAGTTGTGTTGCCAGGTTTTCCATACCCGCATCGAAATCATGATTGCCGATCGTGCAGGCATCATAGCCCATTGCAGTCATCGCCCTGATCTCGGGTTCACCTTTATAAATATTGAAATAAGGAGTGCCCTGGAAAATATCACCGGCATCCAATAGCAATACCTGCTCCTCCTCCTGCCTTACCTGGCTGATCAGCCGGGCCCGGGATGCGATCCCGCCCAGCCCCTGGTTACGCCCCCCGTCCATCGGGAAAGGCTCCAGCCGGCTATGGGTGTCATTGGTGTGTAAAATGGTCAGTTTCAGCGGACTGAAATACTCTGCCGCTTCCATTAATGTGGGCCCTGCCAGCATCGCCCCTGCCGATAAAGAGGCCTGTCGGAGGAATTTTTTTCTACTCAGCATTGGTGATCCTGTTTTCAATTGAAGCATCGATATTCCTGCCCTGCGTTTTCAGTTTTTTGATATAATCAAATAGCGCATCGCGCATCAGGTACCCGTTGGTGATCTGCGGCACGGCGCGCAGCATATCCGCGTTATCACCGCCATTGGCCACAAAATCTGAATTAACCGTTGTATACACCGCCGAAGGGTCGAGCGGTTTTCCGCCCACTTTCACATTCACCGCTTTCTTGTTTTTGATCTGCATCGTAATTCCCGCCACCGGCCAGCCTCCACGAGCCGCAATCAGGTCGAGGAATTGCTGCAATACATCTCCTTTCAGTTTTTGCAGTACCAGCAAATTGTCAAATGGCATCAGTTCAAAAATCTTTCCGGTGGTTACCGGGCCCGCAGCTAATTGCGTGAGGCGTATGCCGCCGTAATTCATGAAGGCCGCATCCACCGGCACCGCGTATTTTTCAGATGCCATCACGAAGAAAGCATCCACCATAAAATTTCCAAGCGTGCATTCCGGCATGGCTTTATCGAGACTTTTAGCGGCGATGCCCACCACGTCGTTCATGGTTTTGCCAACCTGTTGCGCATAGGGATCCAGCAAACGCAGGGTGGCCGAATCGGAAGGGGTGGCGGAAGTGATCCGGTAGGATGTATATTGCAGCGATTGACTTTGGTATGCCGTGTGGCAGGAAAAACCGGTCAGTAATAATAATAGCAGGACAGGTATCGCAAACGGATTTTTTCTCATAACCGGTGGTCTTGTCGTAAGGTAATTCAAATTTATATTCCCTGCCCCAAGTTCCGTTACTTTATTTCATCTTTGCACTCATTCAGGATAACTACCTGACCATGCAAAAAACTGTCATCCTTCAACTGCTTCCTTCCGAAGCCGCCAGCGACGCGGTGATCAAAGAATATATCGCCGCTTCCGAAAGCGTCCCGGTATCCGCGGTTAACGGTTATATTATAGAAAAACAATCCATCGACGCCCGCGGAAAGCAGGCCCGGTACCGGCTTTCACTGAAAGCCTTTATCCATGAACCTTTCCGGGAAAGGGAGTCCCCCGGTTTTACTTACAGGGATACGCGGCATTCCCGGCACCGGGTCATCATCGCGGGTGCGGGGCCGGCGGGTTTATTCGCCGCCCTCCGGCTGATCGAAGCCGGCATCAGGCCCCTTATCCTCGAAAGGGGTAAGGACGTCAGGGCCCGCAGAAGGGACCTGGCCCTGCTGAACAAGGAAGGCCGGGTAAACCCCGAAAGCAATTATTGTTTCGGGGAAGGCGGGGCCGGCACCTACAGCGACGGGAAACTCTATACCCGCAGCACCAAGCGGGGCGACGTGAACAGGATCCTGCAGCTGTTTTTCCATTTTGGGGCGGAAGAAAAAATATTATACGAATCCCATCCTCATATCGGCACCAATAAACTCCCGCAGATCATTACGGCAATACGGAAAAAGATACTGGATTGCGGGGGTGAATTCCTGTTTGAAAAAAAACTGGTGGATCTTATCACAACCGGTAATCAGGTCAGGGCGGTGAAAACAGCCGATGGAGATATTATATCAGGCGACGCCCTCCTGCTGGCCACGGGTCATTCGGCACGGGATATTTTTGAATTGCTGCACGCGAAAAAGCTGCTGATAGAAGCCAAACCCTTTGCCCTCGGGGTAAGGGTGGAACACCCGCAGTCGCTGATCGATACCGCCCAGTACCATTGTATAAAAAGGGATCCCAACCTGCCGCCCGCCGCCTACAGCTGGGTACAGCAGGTAGAAGGAAAGGGCGTGTTTTCCTTCTGTATGTGTCCCGGCGGGATCATTGCCCCCGCGGCTACATCGCCGGGAGAACTGGTGGTGAACGGGTGGAGCCCTTCCAAACGTAATAATCCCTATGCCAACAGCGGGATCGTAGTGACCGTTGAGGAAAAAGATATTCCCGGCTTTCAGAAATATGGCCCCCTCGCCGCCATGCATTTCCAGCGTTCCGTGGAAGAAAAGGCTTTTCAGTCGGGAGGCGGGAAATTCGTGGCGCCCGCGCAGCGCCTGGCCGATTTTACGGCCAACAAACGATCGGCTTCCCTTCCGGATTGCTCTTACCTGCCCGGTGTGCATTCAAGCCTATTAAAGGATGTGCTGCCCGCATTTATTCACGGGCGGTTGCAGCAGGCTTTCCGGGAATACGGGAAAAAAGTAAAATATTATTTCACCAACGAAGCAATCGTGGTCGCCACCGAATCACGAACATCATCACCGGTACGTATTCCCCGGAATGATGAAACCCTGCATCACCCGCAGCTGGTCAACCTCTATCCCTGCGGGGAAGGCGCGGGGTATGCCGGTGGCATCGTGAGCGCCGCGATGGATGGCGAAAAAGTGGCGGGACAGATCATCCGCGTCCTCGGACAGGGCAGATAACCGTTCCTTTCCTGCAATTGACAGGCGCTTACCGGCTATTTGTCGGTTTTACCCGGGCATTCCCGATCATCAGCTAATTTTGTCCCAAAGTCTGCTTATGCCCCTCCTCGAATTACAAAACCTGAAAAAATATTTCGCCACGCAAAAAGCGGTGGATGATATCAGTCTCCATGTGGAAAAGGGACAGATCTTCGGTCTACTGGGACCCAACGGAGCCGGGAAGACCACGCTGATCCGGATGATCACCGGGATTTTTTATCCTGATGAAGGGCAGATCATATTCGACGGGAAAAAATTCGACCCGCTCAATGATGTGTCGAAAATCGGTTATATGCCCGAGGAAAGGGGGCTGTACAAAAAAATGAAGATCGGTGAACAAACACTTTACCTGGCGCAGTTAAAAGGGTTATCCCGTTCCGATGCGATGGCGAAGATCAAGCAATGGTTCATCAAATTCGAAATGGAAAGCTGGTGGAGCAAGAAGGTGGAAGACCTGTCGAAGGGTATGAGCCAAAAGCTGCAGTTCGTGACAACGATCCTGCATAATCCCAAACTGATCATCCTCGATGAACCCTTCAGCGGGCTCGACCCGGTTAACAGCAACCTGATCAAGGATGAGATATTCCGGCTGGCACAGAACGGGTCGACGATCATCTTCAGCACCCACCGGATGGAACAGGTGGAAGAGATCTGCAACCATATCGTGCTGGTGAACAAAGGGAAAAAAATACTTGACGGAACGGTTCAACAGGTAAAGCAGGATTTCAAGGAAAACCTGTTCAGCGTGGGGGCCAGTCAGATCCCCGCGCAAAACGGGGCGGCGCCATTCGACATATTAGAAAATAAAAAGGGCATGCAGGTCGTAAGGATCAAAGACGGTCGCAGTCCCAATGACGTATTGCAGTACCTGCTGGCCCAGGGCGTATCCGTTCATTCCTTCAACGAAATACTTCCTTCGCTCAATGATATTTTCATCAGGCTGGTGGAAGGCACGCCGACCGCAAGGCAATTCCAGCCGGTTGACTGATCATCCCCATTAAACCCATCAATATGCACAAGATCTGGCTCATTATAAAAAGGGAATACCTCACCCGGGTGCGGAAAAAAACATTTATCATTGGCACGCTCCTGTTCCCGATCCTTTACCTGCTGCTCATCTTCGGCACCGGTTATATTGCCGAGAAAACCCGGCATAACCTGAAAGTGGCGGTGGAGGATTCTTCGGGGTTGATTACCGAAACGATGCTGGCGGTGCAGAACGCTGCCGATAAGAGTTCGACGCTCATACTGGTAAAACCTCCCGCCGGCGTACAGCCTTTTAATTATGATTCGGCGGGGTTCGACGCCTACCTGCGGGTGCCCGCGCTGCACTGGGAAAGACCCGATACCAGCCGCCTGGTGCTGAAAGCGAGGAAATCATACGGCACCAGTTCCACTGCGCTGGTGGAAGCCAAGCTGAACAGGATCTGGGACGAGATCAAGAACGAAAAACTCGGCATCGACGCGGATACGCGGCAGATCCTCGCCTTTAACCGCATCAGTCTAAAATCCATTAATGAAAAAGATGAAAAAGTGGATGCGGAATTGTCGAACGGCATCGGCATGGCCTGCGGTTTCCTGATCTACTTCATCATCCTGATTTACGGCTCACAGGTGATGATGGGCGTGATGGAAGAAAAAACGAACCGGATCGCGGAGATCATCGTATCCTCGGTGAAGCCCTTCCAGATGATGCTGGGCAAGATCGTGGGGATCGGGCTGGTGGCGCTTACCCAGTTCCTGCTCTGGATCCTGTTTGTACTTGTTATATTTAATGTAACGAAAATATCGGGCGGGGGTGGTGCGGCCAACCAGTTGGTCGGCAGCATCCAGCAGGTGTTTACCAGTATCAATATCCCGCTGATCCTTTTTTGCTTCGCTTTTTATTTCCTCGGCGGTTTCTTCTTCTATGCTTCCATATACGGGGCCATTGGCAGCGCGATCAATGAAGACGTGCGCGAGGCCCAGTCGCTGAGTT
The DNA here is from genome assembly GCA_964399755.1 of uncultured Chitinophaga sp. Lineage (GTDB taxonomy): Bacteria > Bacteroidota > Bacteroidia > Chitinophagales > Chitinophagaceae > JJ008. Next base: position 5,686 of record CAYNSL010000085.1, read on the forward strand.
TCCCGGTTACCATGCTGGTGATCATCTCCATCGTATTAATGACGACGGCCGTCAACGATCCTACGGGCCCGGTGGCGGTATGGGCCAGTATTATCCCTTTCAGTTCCCCGATCGTAATGATGGCCCGGATTCCCTACGGCGTTCCGGGCACCGTGCCCTGGTGGCAACTGGGACTGAGCATGGCGCTCCTCGTGGGCGGGTTCATGTTCACCACCTGGTTTGCCGCCAAGATTTACCGCACGGGTATCCTGATGTACGGCAAAAAAGCCAGCTGGAAGGAGATGATGCGCTGGGCTTTCCGGAAAAATTAAGCACGCATCTTAAAAGTCAATGTATGCCGGTAAGACGATAAGGCGGAAAGTAAGTAGATATTGCAAATCAACAGTTCACGTCTTTCTTCATAGAAGTCCACCGGTCCGGTTTACAGGCCGTGGTATCTTATTGCTTTTATGACAGCTTCAGCGCTCTCCTGTATCTGATTGTTAAATTTTTCTTTATCCGGCCGGTTCCCTTTTGTAATACGAAATCAGTCGTATATTTGGTACGAAGTATTTCGTGAATAACAAAATCAACTCATTTAAAAAACTGAAGTCATGAAAGCAATGATGCAACGGAACGGCCACCTGCTCCTGGCCCTGGCCGCCTTAATTCTCACCGCCGGGCTCGTTTCCTGGGATCAGTACCGGTCCCCCCAGCAGTACGGGCAACAACTGAACGACACGACCCCCAAAAAGAAATCCGCCGACCGGGATAAAAAAGTACGCGACCTCGACGATGTGCTGGACGAACTGAATGACGCGGACATGAAAGTGGACCGTGAAAAGATCCGGCAGAATATTGAAGAGGCCATGAAGGCCATTGACATGGACAAAATCAAGGCGGACATCGAGAAAGCGATGAAGGAGGTTGATATCGACAAGATTCGGCAGGAAGTCGAAGCCTCCCTCGCCAAGGTCGATTTTGACAAGATCAAAACCCGGATCGCCGAGGCGATGAAAGAGTTCGACGGGGAAAAAATCAAGCAGCAGATCCGTGAATCCATGGAGAAAGTGGACTGGGACAATATCAAAGAAGAAATGAAGAAGGTAAAAGATATCGATATGAAGAAAATGCAGGAGGAAATGGAAAAAGCCAGGGAGGAAATGAAAGAAATCCAGCCCCGTATCGAGAAAGAAATGGAAAAAGCCCGCACAGAGATCGAAAAGGCCAAAGTAGAGATCAGGGCATACAAGGAATTCGTGGACGGACTGGACAAGGACGGCCTCATCAATAAAAAAGAGGGATATACGCTGAAACACAAGGAAGGAGAACTGTTCATCAACGGTAAGAAGGCCCCGGAATCCGTGTACAACAAATACCGCGCTTTCCTGGAAAAACACAAGCAGTTCAGCATCGACAAATCAGATGATGATTTCGATATCGATATGGATTAAGTAAAGAAAGACAGGTACAGCCATGAACAAGAAAGTCCCGCCTCCGCGGGACTTTCCTTTAAATACAATGCTGGTTTATATTTCCGTTACATGCCGCTGAAATGGGAAGGAGACGGCATGATCTCGAAATCGCCGCTTTCAATCATTTCTATATTCAACTGGTAGGCTTCATCGGTGCGGATCACCACTTTTTCCTTTGTCAGTTTTTTGAACCCCGCTTTTTCAAAAACGAATTTATAAGTGCCGGGTTTGAGGTCGTCGAAAGAAAAGCTGCCGTCCTCGTCGGTCACCACCACTTTTTCTTTCTTGGAAACAAAATATGCGGTGACGCTTACATCCTTGATCGGTTTCCTGGAATCGGCGTGTACCACGTACCCGAGTACATCTTCCTTTTTACCGTTGCCATCGCCGGGGTCGCCGGTTCCGGCGTTGGCGGCCGTATACCCCACCAGGCTGCAGGCCAGCAATAATAGTTTTTGTTTCATGTTGCGCGTTTTGATCGGTTGTCAAAATTACCTTTCTGCACTTATTTCATTCCCCTGGTTGGCGGTGGTGGTTTAAAATTAAAGTATTTTGACCGGATTGGCCAAACCGTCCATAAATTCCTTCCACACATTTTTCACGATCTCCGCGGCGGGCAGAATATCATCAAGCAGGGCCGAAGCCTGCCCGATCTCCAGTTCGCCCTCTTCCAGGTCGCCCTCAAACATGCCCTTTTTAGCCCGGGCCCGGCCCAGCAGGGCTTTTAATTCCTCCGGCGTGGCGCCCCTCCATTCTGCCGCCTGTACTTCATTGAAGAATTTATTGCGGATCAGCCGGACCGGCGTCAGCTGCTTCATCGTGAGTTGGGTATCCCCCTCCTGTGTGTTGATGACAGCCTGTTTGAAGGAGGTATGCGAAGAGGCTTCTTCACTTGCTACAAAGCGGCTCCCCATCTGTACGCCTTCGGCTCCCAGCACCATCGCGGCCAGCATCTGCCTGCCGTTGACAATACCTCCCGCGGCAATAACCGGAATGCTGACAGCCTGTGAAACGGCCGGCACCAGTACCATGGTGGTGGTTTCCTCGCGCCCGTTATGACCGCCCGCTTCAAATCCTTCCGCCACCACGGCATCACAACCGGCTTCGGCGGCTTTTATTGCAAATTTGGAAGAGCTGACCACATGCACAACGGTAATACCCTTTTCCCTGAGCAGGGGCGTCCATGTTTTGGGGTTGCCGGCAGAGGTAAAAACGATCTTTACGCCTTCTTCCATGATGATCTGAAAATGGGTATCAATATCCGGGTACAGTAAGGGCACATTCACCCCGAAAGGATTGGCCGTGGCCTGGCGGCATTTCCGGATATGTTCGCGTAAAATATCGGGGTACATCGAGCCGCTGCCGATCAGGCCCAGTCCGCCCGCGTTGGATACCGCACTGGCCAGGCGCCAGCCGCTGGCCCAGATCATCCCGGCCTGTATGATCGGGACTTCTATCTTAAAAAGTTGTGTAACCCGGTTGGAAAAAACTGGCATGTAACAGTGGAATTTAAAGTGGTAAAGATAGCTAATGACGCAGTACCTGTTACCTGACTTTTTTAACGCAGAGAGCACGGAGACACAAAGACGCAGCGTTGTTTAATAAATTACAATTGATTTAAAATATTTAGATGCCCTCTTATACGGAAATTTGAGAAGAATAAGGGCTCAATGCTTCGCATCTCAAATACCCAAAAACCAATAAACGACCTAAGAATATCACGCCTCTCCCCACTTGCCACTCGCCACTAGCCACTCGCCACTA
>CAYNSL010000085.1:9003-15176 GCA_964399755.1 uncultured Chitinophaga sp.
CCACTCGCCACTAGCCACTCGCCACTAGCCCAAATCAATACTGGTATTATCCCCGATATTCAGGGTCCGCGTTTCACCGCGGAGATTGGAGTCGCTGCCGATCAGTGATTCGTTCAGCACGATATCGAAGAGATTGGAAAAGGATCCGATGATGGAATCACGCACAATGGAATAATCGATGGTCGTATTCTCGCCGATCGCGACATTGGGACCAATGATGGAATTTTTGATCGTGCAGCCCGCGCCGATACTGACGGGAGGAATGATCACGGTATTTTCATATTGCGCAGGATCGGTTTGCTTCGCGAATTTTTTGAGCAGGGTGGCATTGGATTCGAGCAGCGTTTCCTTGCGGCCGCAGTCAAACCAGTTCTCCACTTTAAATGACTGGAAACGTACCCCCAGCCCGATCATGCAATCCAGCGCGTCTGTCAGGCTGTATTCGCCATGGCTGCGGAGACCCTGCCGGATATTATTTTCAAGACACTGGAACATCTGCCCGGACTCTTTGATCTTGTACACCCCTACCAGCGCCATATTCGATTTGGGGATCTGCGGTTTCTCCACCACATGGTTGATGAACCCGTCTTCGCTGATCTCGGCCACTCCGAAATCGCGGGGATCATCCACTTTCCGGACCCCGATCATCGAATAGGGGCTGCGCATCACTTCCAGTACGTCGTATTCGCAAATCGTATCGCCCAGGACTACGAACACTTCATCATTATCAACAATACTGCGCGTGAGCCGGATGGCATGTCCCACCCCCTGCCGGTCTACCTGGTGTACATAATGCGCTTTCAGGCCGGGGTACTTGCTTTTTACATAATCCTGGATCTTTTCACCGAGGTAGCCTACGATAAAAATAAATTCATTGATACCGGCCTGGCGCAACTGATCGATGATGATACTGAGAACTGTCTTTCCTGCGAGGGGGATCAACGCCTTGGGTTGTGTATAGCTTTGCGGGCGCAGCTTGGTGCCTGCCCCCGCCACGGGGATAATCGCTTTCATGTATTGAACCAACGTGATTTATCCGGCGCGGGCCCGGAGGTAACTAATCAAAAGCCAACGAAAGTAAGACTTTTCAACATAACAAAATCCCGCGGGCCCTGGGTCATTCCTTGCATTACTCGCTTATTTTTGCCGCATGCAAAAAGATACACTGGTCAACGACCTGCTGCGCAGGGAACTGGAACGGCAACGCAACGGAATTGAACTGATCGCCTCTGAAAATTTCACTTCCCTTGCAGTCATGCAGGCCATGGGTTCCGTACCCACCAACAAATACGCGGAAGGTTATCCCGGCAGACGGTATTACGGCGGATGTGAAGTGGTGGATGAAATCGAAACGCTCGCCATCGATCGCCTGCGGAAAATATTCAACTGTTCCTGGGCCAATGTGCAGCCGCACAGCGGGGCGCAGGCCAACGCGGCCGTCTTCCTGGCCGTGATGAAACCGGGAGAAAAATTCATGGGACTCGACCTGAGCATGGGCGGCCACCTGACGCATGGCAGTCCCGCCAATTTCAGCGGTAAAACTTACCATGCCATTCATTATGGCGTTACCCGGGAGGGATTTGTAGATTATGAGCAGATCGAAGCAAAGGCGCGCGCGGAAAAACCCAAGATGATCATCTGCGGCGCATCGGCCTACAGCCGTGAATGGGATTACCGGCGCATCCGTGCCATCGCCGATGAAGTGGGGGCGGTCGTATTTGCCGATATCGCGCATCCCGCCGGCCTGATCGCCGCTGGTTTGCTGAACGACCCCTTCGATCATTGCCATATCGTAAGTTCAACGACACATAAGACATTGCGCGGTCCCCGGGGCGGGATCATCATGCTGCGTCACGATTTTGAAAATCCCTGGGGTATCAAAGACCCCAGGGGAAACCTGCGCACCATGAGCTCCCTGCTTGACCTGGCCGTATTCCCCGGTTCTCAGGGCGGGCCCCTGGAACACGTGATCGCCGCGAAAGCGGTGGCCTTTGGTGAAATTCTCCATTCCGATTTCAAAGCATATGCCAGCCAGGTGATCCGGAACGCGCAGGCGATGGCGCAGGCTTTTACGCAACGCGGCTACAACCTGATCAGCGGGGGCACCGACAATCACTTAATGCTGATTGACCTGCGGAATAAAAATATCACGGGCAAAAAAGCGCAGGAAACCCTCGACAAAGCGCATATCACGCTTAACAGGAATGCCGTGCCCTTTGATGATAAGTCGCCCTTTGTTACTTCCGGTATCCGTACCGGCGTACCGGCCATCACCACCCGCGGGATGAAAGAAGCGCATATGGAAACGATCGTGGATCTGATCGACAGGGTGCTGATGCATGCCGATGATGAAAAACAGATTACCGCCGTGCAGGAGGAGGTTCGCGGCTTTATGCAACAATTCCCATTGTACCCCGAACTGGGCTAACCGGATTTTACGGATATTTGATGACCAAAACCACCCATTATGATCCAACGCCAGCAAACACTGTGGTTGTTATTGGCCACCGTCGCGGCCATCTTAAGTTTTATGTTCCCCTTTGTAACCGGGCAGGAAATGGTAAAAAATGTACTCACCACGCGTTCCGTCAATGCCAGTAATAATTTTATCATCCTGGTCCTCACCGGCGGTTCTGTGATCCTGTCCACCGCTATCATCTTCCTGTATAAAAACCGCAAACAGCAAATGCAATTATGCCTGCTGGGATTGCTATTGGCAGCATTGATTATTTTATTGTACGTGCTGCAAATGAGAAAACTGGTGAAACCGGTGCTGGCCCTTTCCTGTGTCTTTCCCTTTATCATCATGGCCGGGTATTTCATGGCGCTGCGCAATATCCGCCGGGATGAAAAACTGGTGAAATCCCTGGATAAACTGCGTTGATAATTACACTCATCAAGCCGGGAAGCAGTCGATGATGGCAGGCTTAGAGATATTTCGCCGTATGGCTTTTCTTTTCCTTTTTCAGATCGGCGGGGCGGCCGGCGAAAACCAGTTCCCCGCCGGCGTCACCGGCTTCGGGACCCAGGTCGATCACCCAGTCGGCCGAGCGGATCACATCCGTATTATGTTCGATGACGATGATCGAATGGCCCTGCTCGATCAGGGCGTTGAAAGAAGCCAGTAATTTTTTGATATCGTGAAAATGCAAACCGGTGGTGGGCTCATCGAAAATAAAAAGTATTTTATGATTGGCCCTGCCCCTGCCCAGGAAATAGGCCAGTTTCACGCGCTGCGCCTCGCCCCCCGAGAGGGTATCGGATGATTGCCCCAGTTTGATATAGCCCAGTCCCACATCGCTCAGGGGCTGGATGGCGCGGACCAGGTTTTTTTCCCCGTAAAAAAATTCGATCGCGGCGTCCACGCTCATCTCGAGCACCTCGTAAATATTCTTGTCCTTGTACTTTACTTCCAGCACTTCCTCCTTGAACCGTTTACCACCGCAGGATTCGCAGACCAGGTGTACATCGGCGAGGAACTGCATTTCCACCACCTGTTCCCCCTCTCCCTTGCAGGTATCGCAGCGGCCTCCATCCACATTAAAGGAAAAATGCCGGGGTTGAAAACCGCGCATCCGGCTCAGCGGCTGGCCGGCAAAGAGATCCCTGATCTCATCATAAGCTTTAATATACGTGATGGGATTACTGCGGGATGATTTCCCGATCGGGTGCTGGTCTACCATTTCGATCTGCGCGATGCTGTCGGTATCACCGCTGATCTGTTTATGAAATCCCACTTTCTCACCGAATTCACCTTTGATTTTTTGCAGCGCAGGATACAGTATTTGCCTGACCAGCGTGGTCTTGCCGCTTCCGCTCACCCCGCTGACCACGCAGAGTACGTTCAAGGGGAATTCAACCGTGATATTTTTGAGATTATTCTGACGTGCGCCTTCCACTTTCAGCGAACGGTTCCATTTCCGGACCGTTTTGGGCGGATCGATCGACAATTGCCCGCTGAGGTATCGTCCCGTCAGGCTTTCGGGATTTGATATGATCGTATCGTAATCTCCTTCCGCCACGATCTCCCCGCCGAGGTGCGATGCCAGGGGTCCCATATCGATGATGTGATCGGCTTCCCGCATCATCATTTCATCGTGTTCAACCACCACGACGGTATTCCCGAGATCCCTGAGTTCCTTCAGCACCCTGATGAGGTTGGCTGTATCGCGGGAATGAAGACCGATGGATGGTTCATCAAGAATATAAAGCGAATTGGTGAGGTTGCTGCCCAGGCTGCGCGTTAGTTGTATACGCTGACTTTCCCCGCCGCTGAGCGAATTGGCAAGCCGGCTCAGCGTGAGATACCCGAGTCCCACTTTGATCAGCGTATCCAGCCGGTTATGCAGTTCGATCAGGATTCTTTTGCCCACTTCCTTATCATGCGGGCTCAACTGTTTATCCAGTTCGTCGAACCATTTTTTCAGGTCTTTAACCGGCATGCTGCTGACCTCGCCGATATGTTTCCCGTTTATTTTTACATAGAGGGCTTCCTTCCGCAGGCGATAGCCATTACAGTCGGGGCATTCAGTCCTCCCGCGATAACGGCTGAGCAAAACGCGGTACTGCACTTTGTACAACTGCGATTCCACATCCTTAAAAAAATCGTTGATCCCGTAAACCCCGTGGCTCCCCTCCCATAATTGCCGGTATTGCGCCTGGGTAAGATCGGCAACGGGTTTGTGAACGGGGAAATCGAATTTTTTGGCGCCCTTCACAAAATTTTGCCGCCACCAGTCCAGTTTCTCGCCTTTCCAAGGCGCCACGGCTCCTTCGTAAACGCTTAGCCTGCGATCGGGGATCACTAGGTCCGCATCAATACCCAGCACCTGTGAAAATCCTTCACAGGTGGGACAGGCGCCAAAGGGATTATTAAATGAAAAAAGATTGGGCTGTGGTTCTTCAAACAACATACCGTCCATTTCGAACCGGTTATTGAAATGAAGCAATGTTGAATGCATTTCCCCTGTTCCGGCATTCTTTTTTCCCGGCAACTTCTTTTCCTTTGGGTCCTTGCCGGCTTCAGCCTGCACTTCCACGTACACATCGCCTTCACCTTCATAGAATGCCGTACCGATGGAATCGGCGATCCGGTGCAGGTCGTCTTCATCGAAATCCTTCGCCACGATGCGGTCGACCAGGATATGTGTAATTTTTTTTGCCTTCAGTTCTTTGTCGGTCAATGCCAGCAGGTCTTCGATCCTGTACACTTCACCCGATGGCGCAATGCCGGTATCCTGCTGCAGACCATATACCCTCGAAAATCCTTTCTGTACGAGGATATTCAGTTCTTCTTTTTTATCCCTGTTCTTATGTTGTTTGAAAGCGGCGAGGATAAATACCTTATCGCCGGCGGGCAGTTGCCGGATGGCTTCCAGCACGTCGGTCACATCGTCTTTTTTCACCTCCTTACCCGATACCGGCGAAATGGTTTTGCCGATCCGCGCGAAAAGCAGGCGCAGGTAATCGTAGATCTCGGTCATGCTACCCACGGTACTGCGCGGCGTGCGTGTGATCACTTTTTGTTCGATGGCGATGGCGGGGCAAAGCCCCCTGATATTGTCCACATCAGGCTTGTTCATCCGGGTAAGGAACTGCCGGGCATAGGCGCTGAGGCTTTCGGCGTAACGGCGTTGTCCTTCGGCAAATAGCGTGTCAATGGTAAGGGAGGATTTGCCGGATCCGGAGACGCCCGTAACCACAATCAGCCTGTACCGGGGGATTTCCACGGTAATATTCTTCAGGTTGTGTACCCGGGCCCCCCTGATAAGGATGTTTTCTGCGGAATTTACGGTCTTCGGTTTGGCGGGCTTTTTCCCTTTTATGCTGGCATCCGTCATTTGTCACACAAATGTAAAGCCTTGTGGTGCTTTGTTTTCGCACAATATCATTAACATTTCTTTGGCAATTAAAATTACAGCGGGGGGTGACAATTGTTTGGATTTTTCACGAAAAATTCTATTTTTAGATTCCAATATCCGAAAAATGAAAAACCTAAAACTTACCCCGCCTATCGCATAACTTCTACGCTGTTTTTTTAACCGACCATTAAGGAAAAACCAATATCCATTGAACCGTCTGCCGGGGCTTTGTCCCAGCGGGCCGCAACCCAAACCTGTAGGAGTTATGAAAGCTTTATCGAAAAAAACCGACCATGAACTCATCCATCTGTT
>CAYNSL010000086.1:0-3545 GCA_964399755.1 uncultured Chitinophaga sp.
TCAATAATACCCACGGCGACCGCAACCTTATCTGTACCTGCGAACCGGTAGAAAGCTACATGGAAGCGGAAGCATAACAAGGATACCTGTCATCCCGGGTTTACCGGGAATGAAAACAGGATCCGTTCATACTAATAAATGAGAAGAGGCTGCCCGTAAACAGGCAGCCTCTTCATGTATCCAGGGTAGCGTTATCGTTTCAGAATCTCCCGCGGCCGCGATCTTTACCCCCACCGCCGTTTCCGGCATTATTTCCATTGTCCCTCCTTTCAAAACTGCGGGGTTGTTCCTGGCGGGGCTGCTGCGTGGGCTGACGGTCAACCCGGTTATTATCCGTTCTCCGTTCAAACTGCCGCGGTTGCTCCACGGGTTGCGAAGGCTGGCGGTCCACGCGGCTGTTATCATTTCTCCTTTCAAACTGGCGCGGTTGCTCCTGCTGGGGCTGCCGCTGCCTTTCGGGCCAGCCGGAATTATTGTCCTGTGCAGGTTGGCGCCTGGTAGGGTCGTTGCCATTATTGTTCTGGCGGTCAAACCTGCGGTAATCATTATTGCCGTTATTTCCATTGTTATTTACTCCGGGATTGTTTGTCCGGTCCGGTTTTTCAGTTGGACGGAAAATCCTCCGGTCTTCATTGCCGTTATTATTATCATTCCGGTCGTTTTGCCGGCGGTCGGGTACACGGGTTCCTGCATCATCGCGCTGCGGCTGGCGAACGGGATTATCATTTCTCCGCACATTATCGTCATTGCGGCGGAAAGGCTGATCATTGTTCGTGCGGTCGCGGCGGTCGGGCTGACCGTTGACAGTATTGTCATTGTTCCGGCGGCCGGTATTGTCGTCGCGGCGCACATACCCGTCGTTGTAATTCCTGTTGCGGAAACTGCCGCTGTTCCGGTCATAGCGTTCAACCTGGCGGGGCGCATAATTGCGGCTCTCATCCCTCCGCACATTCGGGCGGTAAAAAGATACCTCATTGCTGCGGAAAGATGTCCGGCCCGGCGTGTACGAATCACGGAAACGCACGGGGTTGATCCGGCCGCAGTACCGCTCGGCATCATAGCGCCGCGGGCCTGAACGGAACCCGTAATTGCTGTTGTAATTATTGTAATTGATGATCGTCGTGTAGTTGATGATCGTTATGTTCGACCGCCTGTCCATGCAGTAATCATATACGCGTGGCGAAGTGATATAACGCCGCGGCACAAAACTCCAGTAGGTATAGGGAGGGTTGTACGACCCGATATTGAAATTAATGCTGATCGAAATGCCCGGTCGCAGGGGAGCCCATCCATAGTAATCGCCGCCATCGCGCCAGGCAACCCAGGCAGGCGACCATTCATAACCCGGCACCCAGAACCAACCATAATAAGGATCCTGTTCCCAGCGTCCGTAGTGGAAGGGCGCCCAGCCCCAGTCATAATCCGACACCCACATCCATTCGTAATCGTCGGTCCACACCCAGTGACCATTGGTGCTGTAAGGCTGAAAATCGGGTCCCGCATCGGGCACCCATACATAACCGTAATCGGGATTGTCTACCCAGCGTCCGTAAGGACTCAGCTCGTCGTAAAAAGTCTGGTAGGTAACATCGTTGCGGTTATCATTGTACTGTGCGGAGGCGCTGTTTCGCAGCGAACCGCCCAGCGCCAGTACGCACACGAGAGCGGTAATTTTCAAGATACGTTTCATGGACTAAAATTTAGTAATGATCAGTTCATAATGAATATTGTTGACTGGTTTTCATTCTTCTTACGCTCATATGACGCTACAATTATGCCACGGGTGCGATAGCCCGGAAGCAAAGCGGTCATTTTATGAAAACTTTGTATAAAACGCTTTTAACCCGGCATTCTCTTTAACTTTAAATGAGCATAAAAAAACAGGAATATGGACCAGCAAATCATCAACCTTTACGACGAATACACCCATAAACCTTTATCCCGGAACGAGTTTCTCCGGCGGCTGGTCTTACTCACCGGCAGTACCGCGGCCGCCATGGCCCTCCTGCCCCTGCTGGAAGTGAATTACGCACATGCGGCCGTAACGCCGGAAGAAGACCTCTTTACCGAAAGGATTACCTATCCCGGAGTTAACGGCGATATGCAGGCCTACGTGGCAAGACCAAATGCGGAAAAGCCTTATGCCGCCGTGGTGGTGATCCATGAAAACCGTGGGCTGAACGCGCATATCGAAGACGTGACACGCCGCGCGGCCACGGCCGGTTATCTCGCCATCGCGCCCAACGCGCTCTCGCCGCTGGGCGGCACACCGGAAAATGAAGACGAAGCCCGGACAAAATTCCAGCAACTGAAACCCGAAGAAAGCCTGCAGAATTTTATTAAAGTATTCGATTACCTCCCCGGCCGGAAGGACTGCAACGGAAAATTCGGCTGTGTGGGATTTTGCTGGGGCGGCGGCATGGCCAACAGTCTTGCTGTTAATGTAACAGCTTTAAAAGCAGCCGTCGCTTTTTACGGACGCCAGCCCGCGGCCGAAGATGTTACCAAAATAAAAGCGGCCGTACAACTGCATTACGGCAGTCTTGACGAAAGGATCAACGCGGGTATCGCCGCTTATGAAGAAGCGCTGAAGAAAAACAATATCAACTACGAATTATATATGTACGAAGGGGCCAACCATGCATTTCACAATGATACGGCCCCGACGCGCTATAATGAAACCGCCGCCAGGCTGGCCTGGCAGCGGACGATTGATTTTTTCGGGAAATATCTTTCCTGATATTACTTCTTCACATTTACATGGATCGTGGCCGATAAGGCGCCGCCATAAGAACGGTGCAGGCCATCGGCCATCTGCAGCGTGAGTTTGTGCTGGCCCGGCGCGAGGTTGAGTTCGTATTCGGTTTGGCCCTTGCCGAAATGAATATGCAGTGAATCCTTGGGAACCGCTTCTCCCGCGGCAATAGAATCGGGACCGTCGATCAGCAGGTGGTGGTGCCCGATACCCGCGATCACGGGACCGGCGGTATCTACTTTTATTACTTCAACGCCCATTTCCATTTTAAAGGGACAGGTGATAGTCTGGTCGTTTTTCAGGTTTTTGAAAAATACTTTGGCGCCCTCAGGCACCGCGGGCAGGGCGGGAACATTCCCGGTGGCGGGCATATGGTTCATGTCATGATCCGTAGTGGTGGTCGCCGTGGTGTCGGCTTTCTTTTCTTCTTTCTTCGCCGAATTGTTACAGGCCGCAAATACAAGGATGCAGGCGGCGGGGAGGATATACCGGATGTTCATAGCTGATAATTTTTTTCAAAGGTAGCCCTATTTCTCTATGTGCACCCGGCCCGGGCTATAAAAACATACTGTTAACAATTGCTATAGTCATATACAAGACAGCGGCAGCTTTTTTTGGAACTAATGATTGCCGGGAACACCTTCTTCATTTATCTCCCAACTTACAAAAATCCGGCGCCCCGGGGAAATGAAACGGCCGCCCTTGCCGATTCAACTCCCAACTCTCAACTCTCATCTCTCAACTCTCATCTCTCAACTCTCATCTATCAACTCTCATCTATCATCTATTA
>CAYNSL010000086.1:3645-10465 GCA_964399755.1 uncultured Chitinophaga sp.
CTCTCAACTCTCATCTCTCAACTCTCATCTATCAACTCTCATCTATCATCTATTATCTTTTTTATCTTCGCCATCCGCCCATGATTAAGGACTATTACAATATACTGGAACTTCCTCCCTCCGCGGGACTGCCCGAGATCAAAAAAGCCTACCGCCGGCTGGCGCAGGCCTTTCACCCCGATAAAAACAACAATGACCCCTGGTCGCAGTCAAGATTTGCCGAGATCAAGGAAGCCTACGAAGTGCTGACCGATCCCCGTAAAAAAGAATACTACCTGCAGCAACGCTGGTACCAGCAAAGTACCGGCCGTAAAAAAACAAAACCTTCCCTTACCCCCGTTTCCCTTCTGAAAGAATCGCTGGAACTGGAAAGATATATCGCCACGCTGGATGAATTCAGGATGGACAAGGAAGGATTAACCGACTATATGCTCGGCATGCTGGACAATGAAACCATTGATAAAATCCGGGCCTTCGGGGAGCCGGAGATCAGCAGGCAGGTGATCTCCATCCTGCTCAGGACTACGACACCCCTTACCGCCCAACAGTCGCAAAGGGTAATGGAGCAACTGGGCTGGCTGGCAGGCAATGATCACGAAGCGTTGGCATGGATCGCAACCGAGGCGGGCCGGAGGAAAAAGAAAGACCGTTCCCGGATATTTACATTTGTTTTTGTGATCCTCCTCACCCTCTCGATCTGCGTACTGATCTGGTTGGCCGGTCGTTGAGCTATATTTGCAGCATGCATTATGTTTCCGTGGAAGGTCTCGCGAAGAGTTACGGCATCCAGCCCCTGTTTTCCGGTATTTCCTTTCATATAGAAGAAGGCGATAAGATCGCGCTCGTGGCCCGGAACGGTTCGGGCAAAACCACCCTGCTCAGGATCCTTGCTGGAAAAGAAACACCCGACGAAGGAAAATGCTGGATCAATAAGGAAGTGGATGTGGTACTGTTTGAGCAGGACCCTGTTTTTTTTGAAGAAAAATCGGTGGTGGACAATATCTTTTTTCACGATCACCCCGTCATCAATGCCATCCGCGAATTCGAAGTTGTCAGTGAAGAGGGTGACCCCGTAAAATTAAACGCCGCCATCGTGAAAATGGATGAGCTGGGTGCCTGGGATTTCGACGCCAAAGTAAAACAGGTGCTGGGAAGGCTCAATATTCACCAGCTTAACCAGCCCGTCAGCACCCTCAGCGGTGGTCAGCGCAAACGCGTGGCCCTTGCAAAAGCCCTGATCGATGTGGGCTTTGAACACAATCACGTGCTGCTGATCATGGACGAGCCCACCAACCATCTTGACGTGGAGATGGTGGAATGGCTGGAACATTACCTCGACCATGAGAACGTGACCTTGTTACTGGTTACGCATGACCGTTATTTCCTCGATGCGGTCTGCCGCGAGATCTGGGAACTGGATGGTTCCGGCATGCACGTATACAGGGGAGATTATGAGAATTTCCTGGAGAAAAAAGCGGCCCGGACCGAAAGCGAGGCCGCCAGCATCGACAAGGCCCGCAATCTTTACCGCAAAGAGCTGGAATGGATGCGCAAGCAGCCCCGCGCCCGCACCACCAAGAGCAAGAGCCGGCAGGATCATTTTTACACGATCGAGAAAAAAGCTAAACAACAGGTGGCGGAAGAAAACCTGCAATTGCAGGTGAAGATGAGCCGGCTGGGCGGTAAAGTTGCGGAACTGAAAAAAGTATATAAAAAGTACGGCGATAAAATCATCCTGAAGGGATTTGATTATACATTCAAAAAGGGCGAAAGGATCGGGATCGTAGGCAAAAACGGGGTGGGTAAATCCACTTTTATCAATATCCTGCAGGGGATCGAGGCACCCGACAGCGGTAAGGTGAATATCGGCGATACGGTGATCTTCGGCAATTATTCGCAGCAGGGACTGGACATAAAGGACGACATGCGCGTGATCGAATATGTGAAGAACATGGCCGAAAATTTCCCGCTGGCGGGGGGCGGTTCGCTGAGCGCGGCGCAATTCCTGCAGCTTTTCCTCTTCGATCCCGATAAACAATACACCTATATCAGTAAACTGAGCGGCGGCGAAAAAAGACGCCTGCATCTTTTATCCATCCTCTTCCGCAATCCTAATTTCCTGGTACTCGACGAACCCACCAATGATCTCGACCTGCCCACCCTGGGCGTACTAGAAAATTTCCTGGCCGATTTCTCGGGATGCCTTGTCATCGTTTCGCACGACCGCTATTTCATGGACCGGCTCGTCGATCACTTATTTGTCTTCGAAGGCGATGGCCTGATCCGCGATTTTCCCGGGAATTATTCCCAGTACCGGATGGAAAGTCCATCGCCGGATGATAAAAACGGGCAGAAAGAATCGAAAGTGGTTCCTGATACGGAAGTAAAAACCGGGAAAGAGGGACTGAAACGTCAACTCAGTTTTAAGGAAAAACGGGAATTCGAATCCCTGGAAAAAGAAATCGCTGCACTCTCCGGGGAAAAACAGGAGATCACTATCCGGCTGAACAGCGGGGATACGCCTTTCGGAGAATTGCAGCAACTCTCCCTGCGCATCGGCGAAGTCACCCGCCTGCTCGATGAAAAAGAACTCCGCTGGCTCGAACTCAGCGAATTTGCTTCATAACCCCGTCCCCTATCCGCTACAGCGGAAACTTTTTTCACGGAGACCGGCAAGGTGACCTGAAAATATACCCGTTACAGGTACTAACCCTTCCGGTTTTATTCATGAATTCCTTTTGGTTGATTTATTAAAATTATTTAGTTTAACAGGCTCTCCGCCCCATCGAGACCCCCGAACATCCTGCCTGATTATTTCTTAACTAAACCAAAAAAACAACATGAAAAAGTTTTTCGTATTGGCAGCTGCCAGCCTGTTCCTGCTCTCCTGCAACAATAAAAAGAAAGAGGAGACAAAAACAGATGAGAACAAAACCAACATGACCACCGGCGATAAGAAAGCCCCGACTGATCTTCTTGACCTCAGCGCCGCCGACCCGATTAAAAGATCCTTTGCCGCTTTTGCCAAAAATGATATTGATGGCATGGTGGCCGACTACGACGATAATGTAAGATATACCTGGTCGGGGGGCGACAGTGCGATTGGCAAACAGGCGGTAAAAGATTACTATACCGGCCGCTGGAAACTGATCCAAACCATCAGCTTTTCCAATGAGATCGTGCTGCCGCTGCAGGTAAATGAATCCCAGGCGCCCTCCGTCGTACCCACCGGGAAATGGGTGCTGTACTGGACCATGGCCGATGTTACCTACAAGAACGGGAAAAACATAAAATTCTGGATGCATAATAGCAACCATTTCAACGACGCCGGAAAAATTGATTTCGTGGCACAGTATATCGACCGCTATCCCATCATGGAAGCCACGAAAGACCTGATGACTAAATAGAACTGCGCCACCCTGCTGATAAAAAGCATCTCCCGGGAGGTGCTTTTTATTTCGTGGCAGGAAGAATATCCCTACATTTATTATGATAAAACACGTGGTATGACCAGGATTGTTTTTCTT
The DNA here is from genome assembly GCA_964399755.1 of uncultured Chitinophaga sp. Classification (GTDB taxonomy): domain Bacteria; phylum Bacteroidota; class Bacteroidia; order Chitinophagales; family Chitinophagaceae; genus JJ008. Next base: position 7,173 of record CAYNSL010000086.1, read on the forward strand.
TTATTATTCTGCAGCATCGGGCTTTCTACCCTTGCCGCGGGAAAGCACCCATCCCCTTCCCAGCAAAAAAACCTGACGATCACCATCAACGATGATGGTTCCTGCTTTATCGGCCGCGATACCGTTTACCTCGATAAACTGGCTTTTGAAGTGCAGCAGCGGCTCTGGAAAAGCTGGCTGGGCACGGGCAAAACCTACGACAGCATCATCATACTGCTCAGCGGCGATGTTTTAATGGGGACTAAGAGCGCTGCGCTCGATGCCATCAAGGCGGGCCGGGAAAAAGCCCTGAACGGGATCTGCGTGGAAAAATTCAAAAGGGAATATGTAAACCTGAGCGCATCACAGCAAAAAAAAATGAAAAACCAGTTCCCTGTCTTCTTCCAGGAATTACGTTGGTGAGACCATTTAATTTTTGCCAGTATGAAAACCCGGATCTCTTTTCTGCTCCTTCTTTCCTTCCTATGCCTTCACGGTCTTTCACAAATCGTTAATATCGAAAAAGCCCGGATGCAATCCGACACCGTGGGATGGATGGGCGACCTCGGCGCGGCCGTATCTTTTACCCAGAACAAACAAAAGATATTCCAGGGCAGCCTCGACGCCCACCTGCAGTACAAGACCAGCAACGACCGGGGGCTCTGGCTATTGCTGGGCAACCTGGGCATCCTTAAAATCGGGAAGGACCGGTTCGTATCCGACGGCCTGCTGCACCTCCGCTACAACCGCAAAGTGAATGAATGGCTGCGCTGGGAATTTTTCGGGCAATACCAGAACAATGAGATCACCCAGATCGATTCGCGTGTGCTGCTGGGTACGGGCCCCCGGTTCAAACTGGTAAAAATAAATTCCTTCCGGATGTACGCGGCCACGCTATTCATGCAGGAATGGGAAAAGGAACAAACAACACCGGCTATTCATCACAGCGGTTGGCGCAACAGCAGTTATGTTTCGTTTACCTGGCTGCCCCGGGATAATATGGAAGTGATCAGCACCACTTATTTCCAGCCCCTGCTGAGTAAATTAAGCGACTACCGCATCCTCAACCAGGTGGCATGGATCGTAAAAGCCACCCCGCATTTCGGGTTAACGGTAAAGTGGAATTACCTGCACGACCGTTTTCCCGCCGGCACCGCGCCGCGTACCACTTATACTTTCGCAACCGGAATTACCTACGAATTGTGAAGATTAACGAATGAGGTCAGCATAGGCGCGCTGACCGTAATAAATGTAGCGGCGGGAGTCACGCCTTGTGCCGCATAACACGGAATGGATAAACCCGTTCAGTTCCACCTGCTGGGTATGATAGATGCCGCGGTCGGTGTTGATCTTAAAATAGAACTGTACCCGCCGGTCATGGGTTTTGTACATGATCAGGCTGTCAGTTTGGGTTTTTGAAAAGCTGAAATCCTTTTGCAGGTGCGACAAAAACAAATGGCTCCGGTACCAGGTGCCGCCGGTATCGGACACAATACGTTTGCCGTTTAACAAAGCGATGCTGTCGTTGTAAGCGAAAATATTGAGCGCCGAACCCTTCACCGCTTGCAGCCAGTCCCTGCATTTCGGGTAATAACTGCTGTCGTACCCGTAATCGCTGTCAATAAAACTGATCCGTTTGATTTTTCCCGGGATTGCCCTCACCCCCGCGAGATACCCGAAGATAAAACTCCCGCCCCCGCTGTGGCCGTTCAGGTAAACCGCCTTCCGCTTTCCTTTAATCAAACCTTCAAGCGAATCCACCAGCTGCGGGATCTCTGTGCGGTAACCGGGATGCCTTTGTTTCCACCCCGGCCAGCTTTTATAAATATTCTCCAGGTAGATCACCACGAAATTGCTGCGCGGCAGTTCCCGCCGGATAAAATCGGTTTGGGCCCGGATATGCTGTATATCGAAATGCCAGTCGTCGCCCGCCTGCATTTTTTTCCCCATGGTCTGTTCCGTGCTGTTGCCGTTGGGGAGCGCGAAAAAAGCGATGATGGTTTTCCGCTGTGGTAAAAAATGGGCGGGCCGGTCGATCGTAACCTTTATATCGCCCCGGATCCTGAATGAATCGATCTGAGAAACAGATTGCCCGGCAACTGAAAGAAAAGGAACGAATGCAGTCATCAGCCGCAGCACTGTGTTCCGTATTTCCCGGGTTGAAAGCATGTGTAAAATTGAAGGCAAAATATCAAAAGCACTCTGCATCGCAATGATTATTTTCGCTGCAAATCCCTGCTATGCATTTTACCGTTACCGCAAGATCCCTGTTTTTCAGCGGGCTGCTCGGCCTGTTCCTCTTCAATTCCTGCAAACAGGAAGCAAAACCCCTCAGCGCCGAAGAAGTGAAAGACTTTGCCCGTAAACTGGAAACATCGGTCAATAAACGGGAAACACAGTTTTTCGACGATGCCATCGATCGGAACAGCCTGATCAAAAGGGCCAATATTCCCTCCGGGAAGAACGCGCGGGATTTTAAACGGGGACTGAACAGCGGGATGAACATGGGCACCACGATGAAACAAAGCCTTTCCGACAAAGCCACCTATACGCTGGTGAAACAATACGAAAAAGACAAAGTGCATCATCTCCTGTTCCGGCTCTACGACAACGGCAGTTTGAATTACCACGACCTCGAACTGACGCGCTCGGGCAAAGACGTGAAAGTGGCCGATATGTTTATTTATACCACCGGTGAAAACCTTTCCGAAACCCTGCACGGGATCTACCTGCAACTGGCCGGTATGTTTGACGACAAGACCTCTAAGATCACTCCCAACGACGAATGGCTGAAAAAACTGCCCGATATCCGCAAGCTGATGCGCGAAGGAAAAAACAGGGAAGCCGCCGACCTTTTTAATAAAATCCCCGGGCAGGTACGCAAGGGCCGCGCCTTCCAGATCCTGCACGTGGAAGTGAGCTCGGGGCTGAGCTACGATGAATACAACGACGCGATCGAAGAATACAAGCGCCTCTTCCCCAACGAGCCTAATATGCACCTCCTGCTGCTTGACGGATATATCATCCAGAAACAATACGACAAGGCGCTTAACGCCGTGAACGAACTGGACAAAATGATCAATAAAGATCCCTTCCTGGATTATTACCGCTACCTCTGTTATAAATTACTGCAGGATGAAGCATCGGGCAAAGAATGCCTGGTACGGCTCGTGAAGGCCATGCCCGGTTTCGAGGAGGGCGTGCTGGAGCTGATTGCGGTCTATCTCGACGAAAACGATTACGAAGCCGCAAGACCCCTTGTGGTGAATTATAAAAGCAGGAGCAGTTTCGACCAGTCGGCGCTTGATCAGTTG
>CAYNSL010000086.1:10565-15076 GCA_964399755.1 uncultured Chitinophaga sp.
TGCTGTTTATTTTCTTTTATTAAAAGGAATTAGCCGGGAAGACGGGAAGGCGGGAAGTTTAGAAAGTTAATTATCCAATTACCAGTCACAAAATCAACACTACCGGGCTTAACCCGGTGTGATTCATGTTGTACACTGGTTATCGCCGGGCGAGCATTTGCCTTGTCTTATCCAAAACTTCCTCTACCGGAATCTTCTCCATGCAGTTAAAATGCCGCAGGGGGCATTTTTCGTAGCCGATCTTGGAACAGGGACGGCACCAGCATTTTGGATTTTGGATTTGGGCCCCGATAGCCATCGGGATGGGAATTTGGAATTCCCCGTAGTAGGGTGCCATTCCAAATCCGGGAACGGTGTTGCCCCAGATAGAGATAACGGGTTTGCGGAAGGCCGCCGCGACATGCATCAGCCCCGTATCGTGCGTAATGACCAGTTTCGATTTTTTGACCAGGTCGGCGCTCTCGTTCAGTGAAAATTTGCCGCAGGCATTATAGACTTTGACGGGATCAACCGAAGCGATCTCTTCACCCCGCGCCCGATCCCCTTCATCGCCCAGCAGGATCAGCGGATGCTGTAATTGTTCGCAGAACGCTTTCCACTTGTGCACCGGCCAGCGCTTGGTGCCGTGCGCCGCGCCGATTACGCAGGCAACATAACCAGCGTGGTGCGAAAAAGGAATGTCTTCCTTACCAGTTTCTTCCGAATCTGTAATAAAGTAATCCAGTCCCTTGCCATCGTTATGGACGCCAAAGGTGGAAACCGTTTTCATATAACGATCCACAATATGGATCCGGGGAAGCAGGTTGATCTTGAATGCCGTGAGAAAATATTTTTCGATATTCAGCTTGTGAAAGGAAAATGATTTTTTCTTCAGCGCCGCTTTCAGCCGCAGGGTTTTCGCGTTATGGTGCAGGTCGATGATATAATCATAGTTCTCCGCCTGCAGCTCCTCCACCATCAGTTCCCAGCTATGCGCCAGCGTATGGATCTTATCGAGGTAAGGGTTATGCGCCACTACGGGGAGGAATTTCGATTTAACGAGAAAATGGACTTCCGCCCCGGGTACCTGCTGCTTGAGGCAGCGGATGACGGGCGTGGTCAGCACGATATCGCCGATGGAGGAAAAGCGTATGATAAGAAATTTTGCCACGCAAGCGGTTTAAGGCATCAGCTCTTCGGATTCCACGTAGTTGAGGTCTTTATGATAGGTTTCCTCGGTAAAATAAAACGCGACAAGGGTAATGGCCATCACGATGGTTCCCGTTACGATACCGCTTTTCACGAGCGGCCAGTGCCAGTTTTTCTGAAATAGGTTCAGGAATAACAGGTTGATCAGCGGCAAAGCGCCGCGCACCATGTTCGGAATCGTGGTGGCGGCCGTGGCCCGCAGGTTGGTGCCGAACTGTTCGGCGCCCATGGTGATAAAGATGGCCCAGAACCCGGTGCTGAAACCCAGCAGGGCGCAGATGGCATACATGCGGGCGTCGGAATTATTGAAACTGCTGAAAAACACAAACAACGAACCGATACAAAGCAGGTAATATAATAACAGTCCTTTTTTGCGGCTCTTGAAATACTGGCAGATGAAACCCACCGCGATATCTCCCAGCGCGATGGCCGCGTAGGCGAACATGATGGAACGACCCGAATCGAGGGTCTTGCTTCCGTAGAGTTTATCGGCGAACTTATCGCTCTGGTTCACCAGGATACCGATAACATACCAGGTGGGCAGGCCGATGAGTATGGCGAGGATATATTTCCGGAATCTTTTCGCATTGGTAAAGAACATAAAGAAATTTCCGCGGCTCACATTTTGCTGCCGCACCTGTTTGAACATCCCCGATTCCGCCACCGAGATCCGCAGGAACAATAACAAAACACCCAGTCCGCCGCCGATCTGGTAACAAAGCCTCCAGTCTTTGGTAAACTGGTAAGTAAAATAGGCGGCCACGGCGCCACTCAGCCCGATACCCGCCACCAGGGAAGTGCCGATCCCCCGTTTATTTTTGGGCATCAGTTCACTCACCAGGGTAATACCCGCGCCCAGTTCACCCGCCAGTCCCAGCCCCGCCGCGAAACGGCACCATGCATATTGATCCACCGTTTGCACATAACCGGTAATGAAATTGGCGATGGAATATAAAATGATGGAGCCGAATAAAACCGAGAGCCTTCCTTTTTTATCGCCCAGCACGCCCCAGATGATGCCGCCCAGCAGCAGCCCGATCATCTGCAGGTTGATCACATGGGTGCTGTCGACCAGCATGGATTCCGGAGTGGCGCCCACGCCCAGCATGCTTGGTCTTTTAACGATGGTAAATAACAGGAGGTCGTATATATCGACAAAATATCCCAGCGCGGCCACCACCACCGCGATATTGAGCACTGAGATTTTCCTGTCCGTGTGCATGTGCTGCTATGATTTGGGTAGGTTTTCCTGTTTTGCCTGCTGTCTTTTTTTGCGGCCCGACTGAATGATCTTGATGATCACCGGCGCGGTGGTTACCAGCACGATGCCCAGCACGATCAGTTCAAGATGGTCTTTCAGGTCGAACCCGAACTCGCTCAGGATCCATTTCTGCAGGAAATAACCGGCAAAGACCATCGCGAATACCCAGGCCACGCAGCCGATCACATTGAAAAAATGGAATTTCTTCCGGTCCATCTGCACGATCCCCGCCACGATGGGCGCGAAAGTGCGGATAAAGGGAAGGAAACGCGCGCCGATGATGGCCAGTCCGCCGTGCTTTTCATAAAATTCATGCGCTTCGTGCAGGTACCGCTTCTTGAATAATAAACGGTCCTTCCAGTGGTACATGGCCGGTCCCACTTTTTTCCCCGTCCAGTACCCCACCGCGTTACCCAGCACCCCCACCAGGGAGATCAGTCCCCAGAGCACCAGCAGGTCGAGCCATTCATTCTGTATGCCGCCCAAACCAAAAAGTTTCAGGAACTGGTGCGCCAGCCCCGGATCGCCGTTTTCCATTTTATGCGCGAAGATGCCGGCCACGAACAGGAGTGAATCGCCGGGAAGAAAAAAACCGACGAAGAGACCGGTTTCAGCAAAGACGACGAATAACAATAACCAGAGCCCGCCGTTCTCCACGTAAAACTGCGGCTGCAATAACTGGCTCCAGTGAAAATCGAGCAAAAACATAATTCCTTTCGCTTTTAGTGATGACCGGGTTGTGTTTCGTGCGGGTGATGTTCATGGTGATGCGGGGCGTGTTCCAGGGCGCCTTCCCATTTGCTCACCGCCGCCGTGGCCAGCGCGTTGCCGAGTACGTTCGTCATCGTGCGTCCCATATCACAGAACACATCGATGGCAAGGATCAGCCCGATGCCTTCGGGCGGGATGCCGAACATACCGCAGGTGGCGAGCACCACCACCAGCGAAGCCCGGGGCACGCCCGCGATCCCCTTGCTGGTGAGCATAAAGACCAGCAGCATGGTGATCTGCGTACCGATATCGCCCGTCACCGCGGTAATATTATAGGCCTGCGCGATGAACATACTCGCGAAGGTCATGTACATCATGCTGCCGTCGAGGTTGAACGAATACCCCAGCGGCAACACGAAAGAAACGATCTTATCCTTGCAACCGAAGCGCTCCATTTCCTCGATCAGCTTGGGCAGCACCGCTTCGCTGCTGGCCGTGCTGAAGGCGATGGCCATGGGATTTGAAATGCGCTTAAGCATCACCGGTAGTCGCTTGCGGAGTACCAGCCAGCCCACGAATAACAGCACCATCCAGAGTACCGCCAGTCCCATGTAGAACGAACCGATATAATAAGCATAGGTGGTCAGGATCCCCAGTCCCTTGGACGCGATCACCGCGCACATCGCGCCGAAAACGCCCAGCGGGGCGAGGTTCATCACGTAGCCCACCATTTTCAGCATCACGTGCGCGAGTGAATCCAGCGCTTTGATCACCGGTTCGCCTTTTTTGCCGATATGCGTCAGGGCCACGCCGAAGAATACCGAGAAGACCACCAGTTGCAGGATCTCATTATTGGCCATCGACTCGATCACGCTTTTCGGCACCACGTGTTCCACAAATTTCGGCAGGGAGAATTCGCTGCCCTTGTTCATCAGGTCCTTCACGCCTTCCACATCCGTATTGCTCAGGTTCACGCCCGTTCCGGGTTTGGTGATGGTGACCAGCAGCAGCCCGAGGAATAAACTGATCAGCGAGGCCGAGATAAACCAGAGCATGGCCTTGCCTCCCACCCGGCCCACTGTCTTCAGGTCGCCCAGTTTGGCGATGCCCACCACCAGGGTGGCGAAGACCAGCGGGGCGATGATCATCTGCACCAGCCGCAAAAAAATAGTGGTCAGCAGTTTTATTTTGGGGCCGAAATCTTTGATAAATGCCGGCGACGCGTTTTCATGGATGAAATAACCCGCGATGATGCCCAAAACCATTGAAATCACGATGTAAAGGGTGAGCCGGTTGTTTTTTGACATGGCAGCAGCGGTTTGATAATCAGTAAAGAAAGCCGAAAATCGGG
>CAYNSL010000087.1:0-9079 GCA_964399755.1 uncultured Chitinophaga sp.
TGTCCCCACGAACCAATAACATTATTCATACCGTAACGCCTCAATCGGGTTCAGCCGCGACGCTTTCAGCGCCGGGTAATATCCGAAAAATACACCGGTCACAAAACAAACCAGGAAGGAGAGGATCACCGACGATTGCGTGATCAGGGTGGGCCATTGCAGGAAGAGCGTGACCAGCTTGGTGGCCGCGATGCCAAACCCCACGCCGATCAGCCCGCCCGTGATGCTGATGAGGATGGCTTCGATCAGGAACTGCAGCAGGATATCGACTCCTCTTGCGCCGAGCGACATCCGCAACCCGATTTCTTTTATTCTTTCAGTAACGGATACATACATGATGTTCATGATGCCGATGCCGCCCACCACCAGGGAGATCCCGGCGATCACTGCGAGTAAAATGGTCAGGATGCTGCTGGTGGATGTCAGCGTGCTGATGAGTTCGGCCTGTGTTCGTACGCTGAAATCATTATCGGCGCCGGACTTGATCTTATGACTGCTGCGCAGCACCTGCGTAATTTCGGCCACGGCGAGTTCTGTCGTGCGCTCATCGCTGGCCGAAGCATAGATCGTTTGATAGTAGATGGTGGCGAGGATGCGTTTTTGCACGGTAGTAACGGGGGCGAAAACCACATCATCCTGGTCCTGGCCAAAAGTATTTTCCCCTTTTTTCGAAAGAACCCCGATGATCTTCAGCGGAATGTTTTTAAACCGGATATTTTTCCCCACCGGGTCTTCGCCATCAGGAAACAGGTTGGTTACGATGGTCTGCCCTACGATGCAAACTTTGGCGGCCGTCTTCACATCCTGGCTGGTAAAGACCGTCCCGCTCTGCAGCGGCCAGCTCCGGATGGTCAGGTAATCCGGCGCTACGCCCTGGATGCTGGTGTTCCAGTTATAGGGACCGTTGATCACCTGTCCCCGCGAATTGACCGCCGGCGATACGGCATTGATGTATTGCGGTTGTTTCAGCAGGGCGGCCACATCTTTTTCCGACAGGGATTGCACGTTCGATACATCCATCCGCACCCCGCCCGAAACATTACTCGTCGGTCGGATGGTGATCATATTGCTGCCCATTCCCGTGATCTGGCTTTTGATGCTTTGTTTGGAACCCTGCCCGATCGCGATCATCGTGATTACGGCGGCCACGCCGATGATGATACCCAGCATCGTTAAAAAAGCGCGCAGCTTATTGCGTTTGATCGCTTTCCAGGCTATCCGTATCAGGTTGGTGAATTTCATGTTCGTTTTGCTGATAACCCGGCAAGGGCCGGCAGGCTGTCCAGCATCTCTTTCGCCCTTCGCACCCTGCCGTTTAATTCGTCTTTAATGATTTTCCCGTCTTTCAGCGTGATCGTCCTTTTGCTGAAAGCGGCGATATCGAGTTCATGCGTCACAAACACGATCGTCTTGCCATATACTTCGTTCAGTTCCTGCATCAGCATCATGATCCCGTAAGAATTCCGCGTATCGAGATTGCCCGTGGCTTCATCCGCGAGGATCATTACGGGATCGTTCACCAGCGCGCGAGCGATGGCCACGCGTTGCTGCTGCCCGCCCGATAACTGGCTGGGGAGATAGTGTATGCGGTCGGTAAGCCCGACGGCATCCAGCGATCGCAGCGCTTTTTCACGCCGCTGCTTCGCACTTACTGTGGGATTGTAAAATAAAGGGAGCTCCACGTTTTCCAGCGCCGAAGTTCGTGGCAGCAGATTGTACGATTGAAAAACAAATCCCAGCTTCCGGTTGCGCAGCCGGGCCAGTTCGGTGCGGGAGAGTTTACTCACAGTGGTGCCATCGAGGATATAATCCCCCTCGCTCGGCTTATCCAGGCAACCCAGCACATTCAACAAGGTGGTCTTACCCGAACCGCTGCTGCCCATAATGGTGATGAATTCCCCGGCGCCGATTGTAAAGCTTACGCCATCCAGCGCCCGGACGATCTCATCGCCCATATTGAAACGCCGGCTCAGGTTTTTTATATCTACTATAATGGAAGGAGATGCCATAACTGGTATTAATTTCCCGGCCGGCCGCCTGTTGAAGTGGGTCTTCGTTGCATCGTGGGCATAAAGGGGCTTCGCTGCGAATTATTGTTGGCCGCAGTTACATCACCTTTTACGATGGACGTGATCACTTCTTCGCCGGCTTCCAGTCCGCGGATCACTTTTACATTGCTGTCATCATTCATCCCGGTGATGATCCTTTTTTCCTGCAGCGTATCGCCTTTCCGGGTCCACACATAAGATCGCCTGATTTCCGCGTTCCCGTTCACGGTTTTCAACAGGCTGTCCCGCTGCCGCGCCCGGGCCGCCTTGTCTTCCTTTGTTGCGGTTCCCGTTTTCTTTTCCGATCTCCGGATCACATAGTGTTTCAGGGAAGCGGAATCCGGTTTAAAACTCAGCGCCCGCGACGGGATCAGCAATGCATTGGTATCTTCTTCAAGATAGATGCTGATGCTCGCGGTCATCCCGGGTTTCAGTTTCATAGAAGTATTTTCCACGCTGATCAGGGTGATATAGGTGACCACATTTGACGAAACCGCGGGACGGAGCAATATCTGTTTCACGATCCCGGTGAAGATATCATCGGGATAGGCGTCAACGGTAAAGCTTACGTTTTGTCCCTTTGCCACGCCCCCGATATCAGCTTCGTCCACCGCCGCCTTTACCTGCATTTTGGTGAGATCTTTGGCGATCACGAACAGCGTTGGAGCGTTGAAACTGGAGGCGATGGTTTGCCCGGCGCTGACGTTCCGGTTCAGGATCACGCCATTGATCGGCGAATAGATCTCGGTATAATAAAGATTTTTCTTCACCAGCCGGAGTTGCGCCGAAGCATTGGCCACGGAAGCCCTGGCGCTGTTATATTGACTAAGGGCCAGTTCATAATCGGCCCGGCTAATGGCGCCGAGATTGAAAAGTTTGCTTTGCCGGTTGAAATTCGCCTGCTGGTATTCCAGGTTGCTTTGCATACTGGAAAGACTGGCCTGCGATTGTTGCACCTGTGCGTTGATGATGGAAGGATCTACCCGGGCCAGCAATTGTCCCTTCTTCACCACGTCGTTGTAATCCGCATACACGTCGCTCACCACGCCGGAAACCTGGGCGCCGACTGAAACCGAATCTTCCGGTTGCACCGTACCGGTGGCGGTAACGGATTTGGCGATATACCCGTATTGAGCCTTGGCGGTTAATATGCTGACGGCCGAGGAGGTTCTTCCGGGACGGAAATAAAAATAATAAACGGCTCCCGCGGCGGCGGCCACCAGTACGACCAGCAGGATGATCCATTTTCTTTTCATACAAATTAGTTTATAACGTCACGGGTTTACCCATGTAGTATTCATATATTTTCTGTTCCAGCAGGGCCGAATATTTCGACTGGGTATAGGCCTGCACCGCCTGTATATACTGGTTGCGTTGCTGAAGCAGGTCGAAAGGATTGATGGCCCCCAGTTTGAACTGTTCATTCGCGATCCGGTACGTTTCTTCCGCCGCCACCCATTGTTCCCGCGCCGCCGCGTAAGCCTGCCGCGCATTCATGGCGCTGAGCCAGGCCTGCTCTACGTTCTGCAGTAAAATAAAACTGCTGTTTTGCAGGTCGAGGCGGGCGCGCTGGTATTCGATATTGGCTTTTTCAAGGTTGGTCTTATTGCTCTTGTTTGAAAAAATGGGAATGGATAAGGTGAACCCGAGCCGCTGGTAAAAATTATTGCCGGTTTGCGTGAAAAAACCGGGCTTGGAACCGTTCGCGTTCGTGATCACGCCGCTGTACCCGGAACCGATCCCGGCGCTGGCGCTCAGCACCGGTTTAAAAGCGGCCCTGGCCAGGGCAATATCAAGCGATGCCAGATCGAGACCAAGCTTACCGATCCTGATCTCGGGGAAATTTTGCAATGCCTGTTGCTGCACCAGCGGCAGCGGGGGCAATTCACCGCTTATTTCCACCGGCGCCGGGGGTGAGGTGATATCGAAGAGGCTGTCGGTGGGTAACTGCAATAATAATTTTAAACTGAGGATATGCTGCCGGATCGCGTTTTCGGTTTGCACCAGCAGGTATTTATCCCCCGCCAGTTGCGCCTGCAGCTGCAGCAGGTCCTTACGGGCGATGCTACCCTCGTCGAATAGCAGCTGCCCCTGTTTTACCCGCGCTTCTGATGTTTTCACCAGGTCGCTGATATAAGTCAGGTTTTCCCGTGCCAGTAAAATATCCAGGTAGGCGGCTGTTACCTGGAAGGTGATATTGTTGATCGATTCGTCAACGGAAAGTCCCGCATACTGTATCAGCATTTCGCGTTGCCGGATGCGGTTGCTGACGGCATGATCATTCCATAACGTGACCGAGGAATTGAGCGAATAACTCCCGCTGTTGCTGAGCTGGTTGATAAGCTGGCCGCTGCCGCCGGATACGTTGGCGTTATTAAAACTGTTGCTCACCGAGCCCGAGAGGCTGGGCGTTTTGATTGCCCTGGCGGCGATAAGGTCCTGTTGCGCGGATAGCGCGGAGAGACGCAGGGCGTTGACCTGGATATTATGCGCGGAAGCCCGGTTCAGGCAGTCGCCGATACTCCATTTCCGGTCAGGCGTATTGTTTTGCGCATATACTTCACCGTTATAAAGCAATACCGCCAGTACAATAGTCCATATCGTCCGCAGGTTCCGTTTCACCGCATTATTCAGCTTTCGAAAACCCCCGTGCCGGCCTGCCTTTCTAACCGCCACCGGGATGGGAAGCTTCCTAAAGGGACTATTTTTCCGGGGCCAGGCCCATGAGGGGCCTCATCGGAGGGGTTGATACTGATCAAAATAGCCTTCCGCCATCCGGGAGGTTTTCCCGTGAGTTTCGTCATTACCATCAATGAGTGCGATCATTGTTACGGGTTGCTTCTGCATTTACCTTACAGGTTGAGAATAAATACTTTCAATTTGGCAGGCGGAACTACCGCGGAGCCCGGATATAATAGCCGGAGCGGGATGTAATGACAACAAGGGAATAAAACAAGCCGGTATAATCATCTTTAACAATTAAATCTTTTTTATGGCAATCGTAAAAGTGCTGGAACTGATGGCCAGTTCCTCCAAGAGCTGGGAAGATGCGGCGCAGCAGGCTGTGGCCGAAGCATCAAAAACCCTGAAACATATCCGTTCCGTTTATATCCAGGACCACAGCGCCGTGGTCAAGGGTAACAAAATAATCGAGTACCGTGTGAACTGCAAACTGAGTTTCGAAATTGAACAATAGGCTAACCATTAAAATGAAAATCGATGTCACTCGAATTTGAAAACTACGCCGCCAAAGGAAATGAGTTCGTCAAACTGGTGGCCGAAAGCCTGAAAGTACCCCGGGATAAAGCCGGGCGGATTATTCGTTCCGTTTTGCATGCGCTGCGCGACCGGCTGACCCACGAAGAATCATTCCAGTTCCTCTCGCAGCTGCCCATGGCCCTCAAAGGCGTGTATGTTGACGGCTGGGATTACAGCGGGGAAGTAAAACGGGTCAGGACCGTGGCGGCTTTTCTGGATGAAGTGCGCAGGGATGACAAGGACAGCGCCGGCTATGATTTCGGAAATGATGAAAGCGCCCGGATCATCGTTTCCGCCGTTTTCAAGGCCCTGAATTATTTTGTTTCGGAAGGAGAAATGAATGACGTGACGGCAACCCTGCCGAAGGAACTGAAAGAGTTCGTCAGGGAAAGTATTTACGGGAGCGGCGTTGTGATGTAAAGCCCCGCGAAACGGGTATGCTGAAACCGGTCGGGAAGGCCGGGCTGTAATGTTATGCATGGGCGTCTGTAAATGATAGTATTCCCGCAAAAGATGAATGTATTATACCTACAAAGTTTTTTAAAATCCAACATATGCATATCGAAATAAATGACCAGACAAGACTGAACGATATCGGGGAAGTGTTTTCCGATTTTTATCCCTTCCTGCAACTCCAGTTCTACCGGAAGCAGCATAAAAAGTATGAAGCTTCGGCTGAGAACGACCTGCTTCCCGCGGAATCGGTGGTGAGCGACAGCCGGAAAACCCATGTATCGGGCCTGCTGGAAATATTACCATCCTATAAAACGGCTGATGTGGAAAATGAATTCAGGGAAAGGTTCGGCCTCTCCGTCCAGGTTTTAAGAAAGGAAAAGGAAGGCTGGGTGCAGACCACGGGCATGGATGATTTTACCCTAAAGGAATTAAATGAACTCGGGCGTAATTCCTCCGATGAATTCATCGTGGAAGATTATGAAGAAGGCCTGGAAGAAACGCCCGAAGAACCCCCGGCGCTGCTGTGAAATGCAGATGAAATGATCATTTCCGGAATAATTAAACCGGCATAGGGCCGGCCAGCAGTCATTGATGTTTTCCCGGAGTGTACAATGGTGAAAACGGACATCTCAATATCTCACCTGGGCCGGATTCCGTTAACAGCTCGTTATCCGGCACCCGGGTATCAATCCCGGCTGCAGGTTTATGTATTTTTAAGGCGGACGCTGCTGAAACATAACCGGTCCGTTCCCGCAACATTCAAAGCATGTCTACACCCGGCCTGAATTTTTCTTCCCTACCTGTCGGGCAATTATTTGCCGGGCTGGGCAGTTCCGCGAATGGATTACCTGCCGGCGTCGCCGCGGCAAGGATAAAAGAACAGGCCGCCTACTTCAGAAAAGAAAGCCGTTTTAAAAAAGCGATGCGGCTGCTGATCCGCCAGTTTGTAAACCCGCTGATACTGCTCCTTGTCATCGCCGTTATCCTTTCGATGTTGCTGGGCGAATCCTCCGACAGCCTGATCATCCTCTTCATCCTGCTCAGCACGGGATTGCTGGGTTTCTTCCAGGAATTAAATGCCGGGCGGGCCATGGAGAAACTGCAGCAGATGATCGAGATGAAGCATACAGTGCGGCGGGAAGGACAGCTGTTGCAACTGCCGGTGCATGAAATCGTAGCCGGTGATCTGCTCCTGCTGGATGCCGGCGATATTATCCCGGCCGATTGCCGCATTATTGAAAGTAATGAACTGCATGTAAATGAAAGCTCCCTGACCGGCGAATCTTTCCCGGTTGAAAAAATGCCCGGGGAAGCCGATGACAGCCTTCCGCTCAATAAAAAATTCAATTGCCTCTGGCAGGGCACCAATGTGATCAGCGGAACGGCGACGGCTCTCGTGGTTTGCACCGGCGGGCAAACTATTTTCGGCCGTCTCGCCCGCAGCCTGGCGCAAAACCCCGAAACCGCGTTTGAAAAAGGGATCAAACGATTCGGGTTTTTCCTGCTGCGCATTACCATCATTCTTTCCCTGGTAATCCTCGTCGCCAACCTCTATTTCCATAAACCGCTCTTCGAATCTGTCCTGTTTTCCCTCGCCCTGGCCGTGGGCATGGCTCCCGAACTGCTGCCGGCTATTATGACCTTCGCCATGGCCGCCGGCGCCAAAAGGATGCTCGCCAAAAAAGTGATCGTAAAAAAACTGTCATCGATCTTCAATTTCGGGGAAGTGAACATTTTGTGCACCGATAAAACCGGGACTATCACCGAAGGCAATGTGACTGTCAGGGATATCGTCGACTTCGAAGGCCGGCCGGACCAACGGTTACGCTTATACGCTTTTTTAAACGCTTCCCTGCAAAACGGCTTTGCCAACCCGATCGACCAGGCCATCCGGGCCCTGGAGGTTCCCGCGGAAGGATTCAGAAAAATGAACGAGATTCCCTATGATTTTATCCGCAAAAGGCTCAGCGTATCGGTTACGGATGGCAAACAGATTTTCTTTGTCACCAAGGGCGCCTTCAGCAATATACTCGATATATGCGGCGAAGCGGAAACGGGATCCGGCGTCAGGTCACCACTCGACGCAGCCCTTCGTCAGCGGATGAGTGAAAAATATGAGGAATACAGCCGGCAGGGATACCGGGTGCTGGGACTGAGTTATAAACCCGACCAGGACGGGAAGATCAGCCGTGCCGACGAGCGGGAAATGATATTCCTTGGATTCATCCTGCTTGAAGATCCATTGAAGGAAAGCTCGCTCGCTTCCATCCGCAGGCTCGGTGATTTAAAAATAACAGTGAAGATCATTACGGGTGATAACCGCTATGCCGCCGCGCATACGGCTGCTCTGATCGGTCTGAACGATCCTGTCATCATTGCGGGAGAGGAGCTGGCAAAACTCCCGCCCGAGGCGCTGGTGGTAAGAGCCCGGGCCGCCAATATTTTTGCGGAGATCGAGCCGCAGCAGAAGGAACTGATCATAAAAGCCCTGCAGAAAGCCGGGCAAACCGTGGCCTATATCGGCGATGGCATCAATGACGTGGCCGCGATCAATGCCGCCGATATCGGGATCTCCACCAGCAATGCCGCCGATGTGGCCAAAGAAGCCGCCGATTTTGTTTTCCTTGAAAAAGATCTTTCCGTGCTGGCCGACGGTATCGTTGAAGGGAGAAAGTCCTTTGCCAATTCCATGAAATATATCCTGATCACCACGGGCGCCACTTTCGGCAATATGTTCAGCGTGGCCGGGGCTTCCCTGTTCCTTCCCTTTTTACCCATGCTGCCCAAGCAGATCCTGCTGACCAACCTCTTGTCTGACCTGCCCTTCCTGGCCATTGCGTCTGATAAAGTAGATAAGGAGTTACTGGTAAATCCTGGTAAATGGGACTTGAAAATGATCCGGAATTTTATGATCGTCTTCGGCCTGCACAGCTCCGTTTTTGATTTTATCACTTTCTACCTGCTCTTCTTCAAATTCCGGCTGACGGATTCCCCTTTCCAGACCGGCTGGTTCATCGAGTCCACCGCCACCGAATTACTGATCCTATTCATCATTCGCTCGAGGCATTCCATCGCGAAAAGCCAACCCGGCCGCTTATTGCTGATCACCGGGATGCTCGCCTTCGCTGTCACCCTGTACCTGCCATTCTCACCGCTCGCGGAGATACTTGGACTCAGCTCACCGTCAAACCAGCTCGTTATCGCAATTGCCATTGTCCTGCTGGCTTATGTAATGACAGCTGATCTGCTGAAAATTATTTTCTTCAGACTAAACGGAAGAACGAAACCAATCGGCTAGTCACGGTTCGCGTGCCATG
>CAYNSL010000087.1:9179-14956 GCA_964399755.1 uncultured Chitinophaga sp.
CCCCACAAACCATCAGCCTATCAAGCCACCATCATCTCTTCCCCCATCGCCTCTTTCACCCTCATCCACCGGCTCTCCGGCAATTCAGCCGCGGCCATGGCATACAGGGGCTGGTAAATAAAAGCCGGCGCATGCAGTTTCACTTCTTTCAGCCAGCCGATGATCTCATCTTCCGCCAGCCCGCGCATCATCCACTTGCTGATAACGGCCATTTTATCGGGGGGGATGCTGGCAACAATCGTTTGGGTGATGCCAGCGAGTTCTTCATCGCTGTAATAGCGCCAGAGCAGTTTGTTTAAAATATCTTCTTCCTTTTTCATGTGTTCCAGGTTAAAGACCATGAAATCAACGAAGGCTATTACGAGTTGCCGGCCGGTTTCCTTTTTGGATTCGACGGTTGCGGTCCCGTTGAGTATTTCCAGGAGGCCGGCCACCCGCTGCCCGAGCTCCATGTCTTCCACGTGTTCCTGTTCAAAAGCATCGGATACGGAGGGTTCATAGGTTTCGATTTTGGGCAGGATGAAATGGTCTTCGGTATGGGCATGCCCTTCAAAAAGTTCAAGCGCCAGCTGCACTTTGGCGGTCACGGCACCCGTTTGCCCGTCGTCGGAAAAATCGGTTTGCTGGAGCTGCAGGGAGGTTTCATACAATAAGGCGCGGAGGCCTTTGTGGATCTGGTTGAAAATGTTGTAGCGGTTCATGGCTGTTGATTTTAGTGTAAAGATTTGAGGCTAACTGAAAGGATCAGGTTAATGGTTAATGGAATTTGATTCCGGGACAAAGATGTTACGGGATCGATTGCGGAAAAATGAAATAGGGGATGAATTGGGGAAAGAGGTGCATGAATTGGGGCCGGATTCCTAATCCAAAATCCGGGCATGGGCAAGGGATCTTCGCCTGTCATGTCCGATCAGCAATTTTTTCAACACGGAGGTACAGAGATACAAAGGCACACAGAGAAAAATGAATTAAAACCCTGTGCTGCTCTGTATCTCTGTATCCCTGTGTTGAAAAATCAAACCAGTATTCATTCACCGCAGAGAAGCAAAGAGCGCGGAGGTATCGCAGAGTTTTTTTACCTGCCTCACTGGTTTCCTAAAACGCCGGCAGTTTCCTCAATTCCGGGAAAGAAAGGACACGGTTGCCCGATGCTACGCATCTTACGCACTTCGGTCAAAGTGTACCTCCGACAGCAATAAACGACCGCCGCAAAACACGCCTAACCATAAACCATAAACTAAAAACCATAAACCACTAAACGACCTACGCCTATCACGCCCAACCAGCAACCAGCAACCAGCAACCAACAACCAGCAACCCCCAACCCCTTCTTTGAATTCCCCCGCATTAATCTTAATTTCATATCTCATTCACCCGCATGAAAAAACTACTGTTCCTTGTATTAGGCCTTACCGGTTTTGTGTCTGTTGATGGCTTTGCACAGAAAGCGCCGCCCCCGCCAAAGGAAAGCTCCGCGCCTCCAAGGCCGAAGGTCACGTCGGCGCCGCCATCGAAAATGCCGGGTAATACGGGTGGCATACGTTCCGTCAGGCTGCCGGTAGTAGGAGATATTCAACTGGGCATGCTGCGCCGGGAATTTGACAGCATCACCGCGCCGGGCCCGCTGAAATTTATATCGTTTAAAAAAGAGTATGCTGTTACTTTCTCTCCGAAATATACGGGAAGCAGGATCAATAGCCTGGAAATGACTTTCGCCGACAGCAGTTACGAGTCTTTTCCTGACGACATTCTTTTGTTCTACAAGGACAAATATGGAGCCCCCGATAGCAGCAGCGCCGGTGAAAGCACCTACCAGGTACCCCTTGGCGATGACCCCGCGAAAAAAGAAGCGATAAAACTCAACAGCACTTATAACGATTGGAAGCTGCGGTATTATGACCTTGTCATACGAACGGTCTTTACCGATGCCAAAAAAGGAGGATTGAATGGCAGGGTTGTGATCATGTTCCTCGGAAATGATGAGTACATCTCCATGCTGAAAGATTTGGAACTAAGGGGAGAGTAGCATTAACTGTTCACTGTATCCGTTTCAATAAAAAATCGCCGTTTTCATCTCCCACTTCATCGATCGCGCCGCCCACCGGTTTTTGTTTGTCCGTGGCCTTAAAAGAATTTTTCACCGACTGGATCAGCTCACTGGCCCGGATCTCTTTGCCGGGAGCATTTTGCAGGTAATCCAGCACCTGTTTGGCAAAGGGACTGTTTGTGCCCGGCACGCCATCGGGTACGGGCTGCAGTTTGCCGGAGCATAATACCAGCCGGGATTTGTAATCGCCGCCACCGGCTTTTTGCATGTCCCGCAATAATTGCCCGGAATAACAGGCGTCCGCGATCACGAAAATACTTTTGGCCTTCATCTTCTGCACCATGCGGGTAATGTCGAGGTTATTGAGATAATCCTCGCTGGAATTCTCGTTGGCATCGGCCGGGATCCAGTAACCCAGCTCGAGGGTGGAATCATAATAACCATGACCGGAAAAATAGATCAGGAGCCGGTCGTTGGGGTTAAGGTCATTCACGAAACTCCGGAGCTGCGCGTAGATATTTTTGCGCGTGGCCTGGCTATTATAAAATTCTTTGGTATAATCGGGTTTGAACCCGAAGTTTTCCCGCATGATATGGCTGAAATCGGCGGCATCCTTCTGCGCGTTTTTCAGCTGGGGCCACGACTGGTACTGGTTGATGCCGATCACCAGCAGGTAATCTTTTCCTTCGGCCGCGACGGTTTCCTTTACCGGCTGGTAAATAAATTTCAGGCGCAGGGTTCGCGTGTAGCCCCGGTTGTTCGTCACGGCCACATAGGCCACATTGGTTCCTTGTTTCGGTTCATAAAGAAAATCAAAATAACCGGATGATTCGCGGTAAGTGCTTGCCGCCTGCCCGTTGATGGTGATCTGCCGGATGCCCCGCCGCCAGTCAACCGCGATACCCCGCATCAGCACTTTTTTTGCGGCTGTGGAGGAAAGGACTTTAGTACCCCGCATCGTGCTGGTATCAAAAACGGGATCAATGATCTCCACGGTAGGGAAACTGTCACGCACGATATCGCGTTGCGGGGTGGGGGTGTAAAATATTTCGGCGCTGTCGTTAACGGCAAATACTGTTTGCAGACCCGCCGCGTTTTTGGTCAGTCCCTGTTTTTCGGCGGCGGGGCGTGATTCAACATGCAGGGATTTAATGCGTATCGCGCCGATGCCTTCCTGGTACAGGATGGAAAGGGGGCTGCCTTTTACCAGTTTAAGCAACTCCTGTTTGACGGGCCCGGTCATTCTTGTCTCGTCAAGGATGGTCCCTGTCGCCAGCGGTTTATCGGTGATCACCAATACGAAATTATCTCGGCCGAAGGGCGCGGAGATCATTCCTTCAAATAGGCGTATGGATGTGGAAACGGTTCCGTCGCTGTTTCGCTTCGGCAGCAGGTTGTCATCGCGGTAGGCATTCACCGGGAATAGCAGGGTCACGCCCGGTTCCATATCGGTATAATGAAACACGTAGCAGTATTTATTTTTCCCGTCCCATTTTTTTTCATCGAAACGAAGAACACCTTTTACCAGATCGCCTTCATAGAGGATGCCACCCTGCGCGATCGGGTTGCCATAAGTCCCGGATCTTTCCAGGCTCAGGGAAAATGCCGGATCGCCGGTAACGGTCTGCGCCCTCATGGCCGGGGCAACAAACAGGAACATCACCAGCAGGAACAGGGCTGGCATAAAGGAACGGGATATGTTACAGGGCAGGTAACCCTTGGGCTTCATGCCTTAAAAATACTCCATTTCCGGGAAGGGCAGGCGCAGCAGAGTAACTTCCTGTCAGAACTCATCTTAAAACTCAATTTGTGCCGGTCCGAAGGACTTATATGGAGGAAAACGATAAGGCGAATTGAAATGGAAATTTTGAATTAATTCTTCCCGCCTTCCCGGCAGAAATATCATTCTTACTTTTAGGATAACTTCTAGAATATTTTCTCTTCCCTTTCTGTATTCACCCTGAAGCCGGACTTTCTTTTTCCCAGCACTTCGGCAACATAAGAAGCGCACAATTCACGGGGGTCATACCTGGCAAATTCAACTGCCAGTTTGGTCACGTTCTGCTTGTAAGTATCGTCGGCCAGAATTTTTTCTACCGCTTTTTTCAGTTGATCATTTGTCGGCGTTTCCGTTCCCAGGTTGATCCCCAGCTTGAAATAACCTACGCGCGCGCAGATCTCGTTCTTGCCCTCGTGCTTGCCGGCCACCACCTGCGGCACTTTGTTTTCGATCCCGAGCATCACGCCGCCATAACCGCCATTGGTGATATATACATCGGTATAGGGCATCACGTCGCCAAAGGGAATAAAGTCTTCGATGATCAGGTTCTCCTGCGGATAAGCCTTTTTGAGTTCCTCTGTGCCGCTGCCGCCGGTGGTGGCAATGACGAGGGTGCCGGAATTTTTAAATGCTTCGAGGGTGGGGACGATGATCTTGTTCACGTCTTTTTCCACCGTGCCCTGCGTAACGAGGATGACCCTTTCATATTGGTTCAGCCTTTCGTCGAACCAGGTCTTGCCCGTTTGTTTATTCGAATGCGGCAATAAGGCCCCGATAAAACGGATATTACGACCAAGGTCGCTGCGGTAGTATTCAAATCCCGGCGTGCCGCTTTGCAGCAGGAGGTCGGATTTCCGGATCATCATATCAAAAAGGCTTTCCCGGTTGTGGGGGATATGGTAATCGTCAAACATTTTAAGCATCACTTTATTCGGCTCGCCGAAGATCAGCGTGTCGGAGATCCTGCGCAGGAGGGCCTGTTTGATCTTTCCGAAAAAAGAGGAAGAGGGTGTCATGCCCAGTCCCGCCGGGGGCAGGTCTTTCGAGGTTTCCGTAAGCGGCATCACGCCGATGGAAATAACGGGGATATTCATCAGTTCTTTAATAAAGGGCGTCCCGGTAAAGGCATTATCGGCGATTAAGATGTCGAAGGGAAATTCGTCATAAATATCCCGGATATCCTCGTAGTATTCGGGCGCGCGCAGGATGAAAGCGTGGATCATATCATATTTGAGCCGCGCGATCTGCGATTTCTTTTTAGCGCGTTCGGGGAAGACGGCGTCGAAGTTCCCGGCGTTCACATCCACCGCTTTGCGGAAAGGATAATGCGGGATACCGAGTTTCCGGAGTTTTTCACCATAATAGGCCGAGGTATACCAGCGCGTGTCAGCGCCCTTGTCTTTTAAATAAGCGGCAAGACCCGTCAGCGGGTTAAAATGCCCGTCGGCCGGGAAATTAGCAAACAGGATTTTCTTACCGGCCAGTTCGCGGGAGGAGGATAAGGAATCTCTCATAAAAATGGTTTTTGTTTTTATGGTACAATGCTACTGCGGAATATATACGGGGAAAAGAGGAGGGTGGATGAGTTGAGAAAATCGGGGGAGGAGTTGATGGCAGGCACGGTTTTGCCTGTTGTTACCCGCTGTCTGTTTAGTTTCCGATCGTTAAAATTTGTATATTCCATAGCATATACAGGCGGCATGTTCAGGAGCATTTCCCGGTTTGCACAACAATAACTTTTTATCGCTTGATGTGTGGCGTATGCACTGTATGTTAATTGAGGCATTCACACCGAATCTTCTGCCATCGGTAACCCGGCCACCGGTTACCCCGGCTGGATGAAGCAATATTTTGTAGACCTGGAATCCGTGGGCGACGTCGCCATCATCGGCGCCACCTCCGGCAACAGCGTGGCGCTGGAAAACGATCTCTGGAAAAACGGCGTCTTCT
>CAYNSL010000088.1:0-8624 GCA_964399755.1 uncultured Chitinophaga sp.
TTATCGGGAGAGCTACCGCAGCAACTGGCTGGAATTCCAACCGGGCTGCAAAAATAAGGCTATCAGGCTAAAATGTGAAATCCTGCGCTAAGATTGTCGCCCCAATAGCGTTACAAAGCGGGAATCCGGATTTATGCCTCTTTTTTAAGCGAATCCCCGCCCATCGTGATGGGAATCAAAGCTTCCGCTGATGGCTATCATTGGATTAGCCTCATTTTACACGTTCCTTAGTTAAATAAGAATTGATCAAAGAGTTCATATACCGGTTGAAGTCCGGTAAGCTTTACATTAAATATAATAATAGATATGAAAATCAAGAACTGGCTTCCTTATATCGGTATGGCGCTTGTCCTGGTGGCAATTTTATTACTGGCTTCCTTTAAAAACAGCAATAACCCCGGGCGCCAAACGGATGTAAAAGTGACCACGAAGGCCCCGGTCAATATCACCGGCACCACGGCCGACTGCAATTATACCATCCAGGTAAGCGGCACCGAAAAGGTCAAGATCGTTTCAAGCGGTGTGCGGGTTACCAAAGTGGGTGGCGTCGGGAGTAAAAATTTCGAAGGACGCCTGTCGGGCGGAGTTTACCTGTCAAGACTCACGGGGCTTTCACCGGCCAGCAAATATTCCGTAACAGCCTATGCCAATACCAGCGCGGGGTCGTTCAGCGGAACGGCGATGACTTTTGCCACGAAAGAAAAATAAGTGTTGCCGGCTTCGCTCGCATAGAAGATCGCTTCAGGCAGGCAAGTTCAATATTATTATTCCCAGGCGGGTTACTGACTTCGCAATGACCATTATTAATTCCCGTATTCGCTCAGGAATTTGATGCGCATGATCTTGAGCTGCTCCCAGTTGAAATTGTATTCGGCCAGTTCATCCTGCGCCACCTGGAGCGATGAGGTTTCGCAACCCTTGAAATAACCGATAATCTCATCCTGGTCGTCTTCGTCGAGCATCTCGTCGATGGCGTAGTCGAGGTTGAGCTTGGTGCCGCTGGCGGCGATGGTCTCCATTTCCTCCAGCATCTCATCCATGCGCCAGCCCTTGTTTTTGGCGATGGTTTCGAGGGAGACTTTTTTATCGGTGTTCTGGATGATGTATACTTTGTTGCCGCTCTTGTTGACCACGCTTTTCATCACAAAATCATCGGGCCTTTCGATATTGTTTTCTTCCACGTACCGCGCGATCAGGTCTACAAAGGGACGCCCGTATTTCAGCGCCTTGCCTTTGCTCACGCCCTGGCATTTCTCCAGTCCCTCGAGGGTGATCGGGTAAAAAGTGGCCATATCCTGCAGCGAAGCTTCCAGGAAGATAACAAAGGGCGGCAGGCCTTTTTTCTTCGCTTCCTTCTGCCGCAGTTCTTTCAGCATTTCAAACAGCTGTTCATCGGTGGCCGCGCCCGATGCGGATTCCGCGCCTTCTTCATCGTCGGCGTTGGCGTCGTCGTACAGGTTGTTCAATATGATCTTGAAGGATTTCGGCTTTTTCAAAAAGGCTTCTCCCTTTTTGGTGATCTTGAGCACCCCGTATTCCTCGATATCTTTTACCAGTAATCCCTCGAGCAGCATCTGGCGGATCAGCGAATTCCAGAAATGCGCATCGCGGTCGTTCCCGCTGGCAAAGGCGTTTAGTCCCTCATGGCGGAACATCTGGATCTGCGGCGTAAGCTTGCCGCTGATGATCTGCACCACGTAATCGGTGGCGAAGCGCTCGTTGAGTTCGCCGATGGCTTTCAGCACGAGTACCGTTTCATCTTTGGCCTCGGCTCTTTCCTTGGGGTGTTTGCAGTTATCGCATTGCCCGCAGTTCTCCTTATCATAGGTTTCGCCGAAATAGCTCATCAGCACTTTACGGCGGCAGACGCCTGTTTCCGCATAGCCCACCGTTTCATTGATGAGCTGCGCCCCCACTTCCCTTTCGCTGAGCGGTTTGTCGCGCATCAGGTGTTCCAGCTTGCTGACGTCCTTATGCGAATAATAAAGAATGCATTTGCCCTCCAGCCCGTCGCGGCCGGCGCGGCCGGTTTCCTGGTAATAATTTTCGATGGACTTGGGAATATTATAGTGGATCACGAACCGGATATCGGGTTTGTCGATCCCCATCCCGAAGGCGATCGTGGCGCAGATCACCTGCACGTCTTCGCCGAGGAACATATCCTGCCGGTCGGCGCGCAGCTTGCTGTCGAGACCGGCATGGTAGGCCACGGCCTTGATGCCGTTGGCCATCAGGAGGCTGGCCAGCTCTTCGGTGGTTTTCCTGTTCAGGGTATAAATGATCCCGCTTTTATTCTTCATCCCTTTGATAAAGCGGACAATATTCTCATCCGTCTGCGCCTTCTTGATCTTGGGCAGCACTTCGTAATAAAGATTGCTGCGGTTGAAGGAAGAGATAAAAACATTCGGGTTGCGCAGGTCGAGGTTCTTGATGATATCACTCTGCACTTTTGGCGTAGCCGTGGCCGTTAGTGCGATCACGGGGATGTCGGGGTTTATCTGGATCATCATCTCCCGCAGCCGGCGGTACTCGGGGCGGAAATCGTGTCCCCATTCCGAAATACAGTGCGCTTCATCCACCGCGAAGAAAGAAATCTTCAGGTCGGAGAAGAATTCGAGGTTTTCGGGTTTCGTCAGTGTTTCCGGCGCCACGTACAGCATTTTCGTGCGGCCGGTCAGCAGGTCGTCGTGCACTTCTTTTATCTCCCGCTTGTTGAGCGTTGAATTGAGAAAATGCGCCACCGCGTCCTGGCTGCTGTAACCGCGAACGAGGTCGACCTGGTTTTTCATCAGCGCGATAAGGGGCGAAACGATGATGGCCACGCCTTCGCTAACCAATGCGGGCAACTGGTAACAAAGGCTTTTCCCGCCGCCGGTGGGCATGATCACAAACGTGTCGTGTCCCGCCATCAGCGATTCGATGGCTTTTTCCTGTGTTCCTTTGAATTTATCGAAACCGAAATATTCACGCAGGGCCTTGTGCAGGTCGAAACGGGGGCCGCTTGTTTTTTTCTTTGCTGCTTCCTTAACTGTAATCGTTTTTCCCGGTTTGGATGGGGCCGTTTTGGCCGCTGGTTTCTTGGATGTTGATGTTCCCATTACGCTTATATTTCCCGGCGGTTAACCGCCGGTCCTTCGCACTTTGCTACAAATGCAGATTTATTTAAGATACTCATTTTTGCCCGATCCCGGAACCCGTTCATATATATTTTTTACACCCGGTTGCCCGGTACGAAGGGATCGGTTAAATAAGTGTTTATCCTGTCTGGATGCGGAGTTTTGGGGGTGATCCCCGGGCAGGCACCAAATATTCTTAGGAGTTTCCCTGTCACATTTCCACTTTCCCGCATACTGGCTGACGGGCAGCCAAAGTCAGCGAATTTACAACCGAATGCCGGGTAAAAGATTTGGAAAGCGTTAAAATTGACCCCCGACAATTATTGGCCGTCCACTTCCTGCCAAAACCTCTAAATTTGCGGCGCTTGCCCGCTGTAATTACCGGCCACCATTGGGGCGGGCGCTCAACCATGACGGTTTCTATCAAACAAATAGCCCTCAGAACCATTGACTTGGAAGCAAGGTCCGTCGCGGGGCTGAGCGCCTATATCAACGGCGATTTTGAAAGAGCCGTAGAGGCCATTGCCAATTCCCGGGGCAGGGTGGTTGTGAGCGGGATCGGCAAAAGCGCGGTCATTGCCCAGAAAATAGTCGCCACGTTTAATTCCACGGGCACGCCTTCCATATTCATGCACGCGGCCGACGCCATACATGGCGACCTGGGCATGGTGCAGCAGGATGACCTGGTGATCATCATCAGCAAGAGCGGGGAAGGTCCTGAAATAAAAGTACTGCTTCCGCTGATCCGCCATTTCGGGAACACGATCATCGGCATGATCGGGAACAAAGATTCCTTTCTCGCCAGGCATTCCGATATTATTCTGAATACAACTGTGGAACAGGAAGCCTGTCCCAATAACCTCGCGCCCACCACAAGCACTACGGCGCAGCTGGTGATGGGCGATGCGCTGGCCGTTTGCCTGATGGAGCTGAAGGGTTTTCAAACGGATGATTTCGCCAAGTTCCATCCCGGGGGAACGCTGGGAAAAAAATTATACCTGCGTGTTTCCGATCTCTACGCGGGTAATGAAAAACCAAAAGTGCTGGCCGGGCAATCGCTGAAAGAAGTGATCGTGGAGATGACCTCGAAGCGGCTGGGAATAACCGCGGTGGTCGACGGCGACAACCGGTTACTGGGTATTATTACAGACGGCGACCTGAGAAGGATGCTCGAAAAAAACAGCGCGATCGACGGGGTGAAAGCCGGAGATATCATGACAAAAAACCCAAAAACCATCGGGCCCGATGAGCTGGCCGTGGATGCGCTGGATGTGTTGCGGAAAAACGAGATCTCGCAGCTGGCGGTAACCGATCAAAAAAAATACCTTGGCATCATACACCTGCACGACCTGATCCGGGAGGGATTGATTTAAGAAGGGCGTGCCGTTGCGGGTCTTGACATATTATTATTCAAGCAAAATTACACCCGGGGGGAACCGGATATGCATAAACATCATTACGTAGCGATCATGGCGGGAGGAATCGGCAGCCGTTTCTGGCCAATGAGCCGGACGGAACTCCCCAAGCAGTTTCTCGATATCCTGGGCACGGGGCGTACGCTGATACAGCAAACCTTTGACCGGTACCGGAAACTGGTGCCCATGGAAAATCTTTACATCATCACCGCGCAGGAATACGTGAGCATTGTAAAGAAACAATTGCCCGATATGCCGGAAGAGAATATCCTGGCCGAGCCCTCGCGCAAAAACACCGCCCCCTGCATCGCCTATATCGCTTTTAAACTTTTCCAGAAAGACCCGAAGGCGCTGATGATGGCGGCCCCGGCGGACAACCTGATCCTGGAAACGGACGAGTTTTTAAAGACCGCCAAAAAAGCTTTCGATTTTGTGGATCATATCAACGCCCTGGTTACCATCGGCGTCAAGCCCACTTATCCCAATACCGGCTACGGCTATATCCAGCACGATACGGCCATCGCGGCGCCCGACGTATACAAGGTGAAGACATTTACCGAAAAGCCGAATGTGGAACTGGCCAAAACCTTTATCGCCAGCGGTGATTTTTTATGGAACGCAGGCATCTTTACCTGGAAGGTGAAGAACGTGCTGGCCGCTTTTGAAAAATACCTCCCCGAAATGTACGAGGTATTCGCGGCGGAAAAGGACAAGTTCAACACTTCAAAAGAACAGAAAGCCATCGAAAATATTTACCCGCAGTGCACCAATATCTCCATTGATTTCGGGATCATGGAAAAGGCCGACAACGTGTACGTGATCCCCGCTTCTTTCGGCTGGAGCGACCTGGGCACCTGGAACAGCGCCTGGGAAAACAAGGACAAGGATTATTTCGGGAACGCCGTGGTGGGCAAACACGTGATGGTGGTAGACGCGAGCAACTGCATGGTGCATGTACCCGACAACAAGCTGGTCATGCTCCAGGGACTGAAAGATTATATCATCATCGACACGAAAGACGTGCTGCTGATCTGCAAGAAAGACAAGGAGCAGGAGATCAGGGAATACGTGGCCGAAGTAAAAAGGAACAAGGGCGACAAATACCTCTAAGTAGTAATGGTTATTCCGGGCCTCTTGTTTACTTTTAGTAAAGAAACCCCGGTATGCCCGCTTTTCCCGTCAACAATATTCTTTTTCTCGACATCGAAACGGTACCGCAGTATCCTTCTTACGACGCTGTTCCCGGCGACTGGAAACAACTCTGGGATCTCAAGTCGAACACGCTGATGAAATACCATGAGGGGGAAACAAATGAAACCCTCTATCCCCGCGCCGGCATCTACGCGGAGTTCGGCAAAATCATCTGTATCGGTTGCGGCGTATTGCAGGGACACAGTTCCAACCGGAAAATCATCCTGAAAAGTTTTTACGGGGACAACGAAAAATTGTTGCTGCAGGAATTCATCGACATGCTGAACAAGTGGGCGGGGGTTGAACAGAAATATCTCTGCGCGCACAACGGGAAGGAATTTGATTTTCCCTATCTCTGCCGCCGGATGACCGTTCACCATCTTTCCATTCCCGCCCTGCTGAATATCGCCGGCAAAAAACCCTGGGAAGTAAGTCACCTCGATACGATGGAGCTCTGGAAATTCGGGGATTTTAAGAGTTACACCTCGCTGAACCTGCTGGCCCATACCCTGGGCATCCCCACGCCCAAGGACGATATTGACGGGAGCATGGTGGGGCCGCTGTACTGGTCGGCGGCGACAGACGATGAAAAAAACAACAACATGAACCGGATCGTCACTTATTGCCAGAAGGACGTGCTGACGGCGGCACAAATTTTTTTGCGGCTGAACGGCGAAGAGCCGGTGAAAAAAGAAAATATTGAAATCAAATCATAATGGAAAGAATCAATTATGCTTCGGGGAGCAAGTGGGAAGATATCGTGGGATACAGCCGGGCGGTGAAAATAGGCAACCTCGTGGAGGTAACCGGAACGGTGGCAAGCGGTGACGACGGGAACGTGGTCGGCAGGGATGATCCCTATGCGCAGACCAAATTCATTTATGAGAAGATCGCATCCGTACTGGAACGCGCGGGCGCTTCGATGAAAGATGTGATCCGGGTGCGCATGTTCGTAACCGATATCAGCCGTTGGCAGGAATACGGGCGCGCCCACAGCGAGTTCTTCAGGAATATTAAGCCCTGTAATACCATGGTGGAGGTCAGCGCGCTGATCGCTCCCGAATACCTGGTGGAAATCGAAGTCACCGCCATCACCGGATGAAATGAATATTGAATCTTTACGGGATTATTGCCTGTCAAAGCCGGGTGCCGAAGAAACCCTTCCCTTCGGACCCGACACGCTCGTATATAAAGTGGGCGGAAAGGTTTTTTTATTGACGGGTCTTGACAGCGAGCAGCTCAGCTTCAATGTAAAATGCGATCCCGGCAGGGCCGTTGAACTGCGGGAGGAGTTTGCCTGCGTACAGCCGGGCTATCACATGAACAAAAAACACTGGAATACGGTGATAGTAGACGGTTCGGTTCCTTCGCGCCTGTTAAAAGAATGGATCGACCATTCTTACGATCTCGTGAGCGCTTCCCTGCCCGGGAAAAGAAAAAAACATTAACGCGCTCGTTCTGAAGGATGAATTTTATGTGCCCCTCCCGGCGGCAGCACGCACTGGCGAAAACGGAATTGAAATTTGCAGGGATCACCTTGCGGTAAGGCAGTGCCTAAAGGACGAAGATCTCTTCCGTTTTACCCGCCACCTCGAGTCCGGCATGGCGGCCCCTGCCGTTAAATACAATGGTCTTCGATTTTTTATCGGTCAAAAGAATTTCAATTTCCGAAGTCATGCTTTCTTCGATCCGGCCATCCATGAACCCGCGAATGGGCGACGCGAGCGCGGTGGCTTTGTCGCGGAAAGCAAGCATATCGAGCCGGTAGCGGCCGTTCTCCATGCTGATCTCCGCATTTTTTTCATCGGCAAAGGAGCGGCGCAGTTTAGTGCCATTATAGGTGGTGAACCTGTATAACCTGTCGCGCAGCCATAATCCCGCGATAAATCCCGTGAATGATCCCCTCAACCAGGGGATCTTCGCCACCGAGGCTTTAAAGGAGATCCCCGGTTCTTCAAAATGGTTGGATTGCGCCCAGATATAAGCGGCGGGAAAGGAGCGGCCCCAGTCCTTTTCAATATAGCCGCGGCCCCCGCTGAAACTTACTTTGTTCCCGTTGATCTCCAGTTCGCCTTCGATGCCATGATCCATGCTCACGATTCCGTGGTAACATTCCATGAAAGGCGCGAAGGAATAGGGACCCATGATACCGGGCGAATACCAGGGCTTGGGCCAGGGCACGTTCCCCGAAAAACGCAGTTCGCCGCGCAGACCGGGCAGGTCCAGCCTGATCTGTTTCTCCGAAAACAGGTTTTTGTTTATTTCGATATGGAACCTGCGCGGTGCGGGGATGAAATCCTGAAACGGAAAGTTATGGTACCGCGAAGTATGGTTTTTACCGTCGAGCACCTGGATAAAGGCCTGCCGGTTGCCGGAGTCGTCCATGGCGATGCCGGGGATAACGGCCAGCGCCGTCTTCCCGTCACCCGAAACCGATTTAAAATACCATCCTTCGAAATAGTTCCGTTTTTTTCCCCAGCCGCGAAATTGTTCGGGGTTGAAAAAAGCGCTGAGTTTCCTGATCATGGCTTTCAATTTACAGAAGATTGGGTGGCTTCATTTCATAAATCATTTAATTTTATCGCGGATCGTATTTATCAACGTCCGCCATTCCTTTGAGCAGTCCCCCCGTTTCTTCCAAGCTCCCCCGCGTTGGCACTACCATTTTCACGGTGATGAGCGGACTTGCCGCCGAATACAAGGCGGTAAACCTCGGGCAGGGCTTTCCCGATTTTCCCATGAACGAAAAATTGCAGGCGCTGGTGGCCCGGGCGATGAAAGGCGGATACAATCAATACGCCCCCATGCCCGGCTGGATGCCCTTGCGGGAAGCCATCGCGCAGAAAGCGGCCTTTCTGTATCAAACCAGTTTAAATCCGGATACGGAGATCACGATCACGCC
>CAYNSL010000088.1:8724-11300 GCA_964399755.1 uncultured Chitinophaga sp.
CGGCCTTTCTGTATCAAACCAGTTTAAATCCGGATACGGAGATCACGATCACGCCCGGCGGAACCTATGCGATCTATTCCTCTTTCACGGCCATACTTCAACCCGGTGATGAAGTGATCGTTTTCGAACCGGCGTACGACAGCTATGTTCCCAATATAGAAATTAACGGAGCGGTGGCGGTAAGGATCGGGTTGGTGTACCCCGATTATCATATCAACTGGGCGGCGGTGCGGCGGGCGATTACCCCAAAAACAAAAGCGATACTGATCAATACGCCGCATAATCCCACGGGAAGCGTATGGGGAGAGGGGGATATAGCAGCGCTGCGAGCGCTGGTGGAGGGAACGGGCATTTTTATCGTGAGCGATGAAGTGTACGAACACCTGATCTTCGACAATATACCGCACCAGAGTATATTGAGGTACCCGGACCTGCTGCAGAGAAGTTTTGTTTGCTTTTCATTCGGAAAAGTATACAACTGTACGGGCTGGAAACTGGGTTATTGCATCGCTCCGCCGGAGCTGACAAAAGAATTCAGGAAGGTGCACCAGTTCAACGCTTTTTCCTGTTTTACACCCACACAGGTGGCGCTGGCCGAATTCCTGCAGGACCGCGACGCCTATCTTTCGCTTTCTTCCTTTATGCAGGAAAAAAGGGATTATTTCAAACAGCTGATGGCGCAAACCCGTTTCAGCCTGCAGGACTCGTTCGGGAGTTATTTTATCTGCGGCACTTATGAACGGATCAGCGAAGAAGGCGACCGGGATTTTGCGATCCGGCTGACCAAAGAAAACGGCGTGGCGACAATCCCCGTTTCTGCTTTTTACCAGGACGGGAAAGACGATAACGTGCTTCGCTTCTGTTTTTCCAAGAAAAAGGAAACACTGGAGGCGGCGGCGGAAAAATTATCCCGGGTCTGATGGCCATCCATCGTCCATACAAAGGAATTTTTTACATGCTGCTCGCGGCCCTTGGTTTCTCGGTAATGGGTGGTGCTGCGAAATCACTGAAAGAAAATTTCGGCGCGGGGCAGCTCGTGTTCTGGAGAAACACGATCGGTTTACTGGCGCTTGTTCCGAACCTGTTGCTGAGACCGCCGGTACAGGTTGGCGGAAAGATGCCGCGGCTTGTTTTTCGCGGGCTGATGGGAACCATCGCCCTTTACACATTATTATATTGCATACTCCATATTCCGCTGGGAACGGCCATGAGCTACAACCTCACTTCTGCGTTGTTCATCGCCATTTTTTCCTGGTTCCTGTTCGGCGAATACCACGGTAAAAAAGTTTTGTTTGCCGTATTGCTGGGTTTTGCCGGGATGCTGCTGATCTACAAACCCATTATGCATTTTCCATGGTATTACCACGTGGCGGGGCTGATCTCGGGAATCGTTTCGGCCATCGCCTACCTGACCCTTGGCCGGCTGGCCGCTTATTATGATCCGCGGGTGATCGTGTTGTCGTTTTTGCTGACGGGGTTTTTGGTGCCGCTGATCACCATGTCGGTTCATTACTTCGGCGGCGTTCCGGCCGACGGGCTTTTCGTCATTGGCTGGCAATGGCCGCTGGGCCGGCAATGGTTCGCGATCGCGGTACTTGGACTGGCAGCGCTTTTCGGTCAGTATTTCGTAACCCGCGCTTACGGATCGGATAAAGCGGGTATTGTATCCATTTTCGGCTATGCCAATATCGTGTATTCCGTATTCATCGGGATGGCGCTGGGAGATGCCTTCCCGGACTGGATGTCCCTCCTGGGCATCGGCTGCATCATCGGCAGCGGCGTGATTATCACCCTGGTAAAACGCCGGACGTCTGCTTCCTGACAAATTTTAAAATTTTTATGGCGAAATAGTTGGCGGTCCGGGAAACCTTATCGTATATTTGCGATATAAGATCAGGCATGAACACAAAGCAGCACTGGGAAAAAGTTTATCAAAGCAAAAAGTTGAATGAGGTCAGCTGGTACCAGCCAACCCCGCAAACTTCGCTTGATTTCATCGCCACGCTTGTGATTCCGAAAAACGCTGCCATTATTGATGTGGGTGGTGGCGACAGCTTCCTGGCAGAGCGCCTGATTGAACTGGGATATTCAGATATCACCGTGCTGGACATATCATCCGAAGCAATCGACAGGGCCAGGGCCCGTCTCGGTAAAAAGGCCGGTCTTGTTCACTGGATCGTGAACGACATCACCGCCTTTGTACCGGATCGGAAATACGATTGCTGGCACGACCGCGCGGTGTTTCATTTCCTGACCACAGAAGAACAAGTAAAAAACTACCTCGCCGTTGCCGGTAACGCCCTTACTGAAGAAGGCAAAATGATTATCGGAACATTTTCTGAGGAAGGACCCCTGTCCTGCAGCGGACTGCCGGTTAAACGATACAGCGAAGAAAGCCTTACCGCTTCCATCCGGAAATGGTTCCGGAAAATCAAATGCGTGTATACAGATCATCTTACCCCTTTTAAAACGATTCAGCATTTTTTGTTCTGCAGCTTTCAAAAAATAAAAAAACAATCCCATGGCCTTTCATAAAAAAGAAGAATTCACACAAAGAGACCAGGACCTGGCTTCCT
>CAYNSL010000088.1:11400-14888 GCA_964399755.1 uncultured Chitinophaga sp.
ATGGCCTTTCATAAAAAAGAAGAATTCACACAAAGAGACCAGGACCTGGCTTCCTTCGCCAAGGCGATGGCCCACCCGGCGCGTATCGCGATCCTGAAAGTGCTGGCCCAGCGCAATGAATGTATCTGCGGGGAGATCGTAGAACTGCTGCCCCTGGCCCAATCCACCGTATCGCAGCACCTCAAGGAATTAAAGCAGGCGGGGCTGATCAGCGGAACGATCGATGGCCCGCGCAGCTGCTACTGCATAAACTGGAAAGCTTTTGAAAAATATAAATCGGAATTCAATTTTTTATTCACCAACCTGAAGGTCAGGAATGAAAAAGCCTGTTGCTGACCCCACAACCTTTAACCATAAAAACAAAGTCATGAACACGAATGCAGCAATCAAATCAATGATCCGCGAAAAATACGCCGCTATCGCCAACCAGTCCAAAGAACAGAACCTTTCCTCCTGCTGCGGCGCCACCGGCTGCTGCGACAGTAACGAAGTGTATAATATCATGGCCGACGATTATTCGAAACTCGAAGGCTATAACCCCGATGCCGACCTTGGTCTTGGCTGCGGCCTCCCCACCGAATTCGCCCGGATCAAAGCAGGCGATACGGTGATCGACCTCGGCAGCGGCGCGGGGAATGACGCTTTCGTGGCCCGTCGCCTGACCGGTGAAAAAGGCAAGGTGATCGGGATTGATTTCACGGAACCCATGGTCAGGCGGGCCCGGGAGAACGCCGAAAAGCTGAAGCTGAACAACGTGGAATTCCGGCAGGGCGATATCGAGGATATGCCCGTTACCGCCAATAAAGCGGATGTGATCGTGAGCAATTGCGTACTGAACCTGGTACCCAATAAGCATAAAGTGTTCAGCGAAATTTACCGCGTACTGAAACCCGGCGGACATTTTTCGATTTCCGATATTGTACTGGAAGGAGAGCTGCCCGCCAAATGGAAAGAAGTGGCCGAACTCTATGCGGGATGCGTATCCGGCGCCATTCAAAAAAGCGAATACCTCGGCATCATCGAAGAAGCCGGGTTTAAAAATATTTCCCTGCAAAAAGATAAGACGATCGTTATTCCCGAAGACATTCTCTCTGCCTACCTCTCGCCCGAAGAAATTGCCGAATACAGAAAGGGCGCGACCCGGATCGCCAGTATTACTGTTTACGCGGAAAAACCCGCCAGGGACGAGCGGAATTGCTGTGAACCGGGAAGCGGCTGCTGTTAATTTCTTTTATTCAATCATCATAAAAAGTAAAGCCATGAACACAAACATTCAAAAAGACCCCGGTAACGGCGGGGGTTGCTGCGGCGGCCTGACCGACTGGGGCTGTTGCTAAACCTTTACGGGTCCCGGTATTAACCGGGACCCTGTAATTTTATCCCATGAAGAAAAAGGTCTTATTCGTTTGCGTGGAGAACAGCAACCGCAGCCAGATGGCCCAGGCCTTTGCGAACCTGCTGGGCGGGGCAGGCGTGGAGGCGTTCAGCGCCGGGTCAAATCCTTCGGGTATCATCAATCCAAAGGCGGTTGCCGCCATGAAGGAGCTGGGTTATGATTTGAACGTCCACCATTCAAAATCGCTTAAAGAAGTGGAGCCCTTCGCTCCATTTGACGCGGTGGTTACGATGGGCTGCGGCGACGCCTGTCCCTGGATGCCCGCCAAACGTTTTATCGACTGGCAGATCCCCGACCCCCGCGATATGAATGAAGAAGATTTCCGGAACATCCGGGACCTGCTTAAAGAAAAAGTGAAGGCATTACTGGCGGCCCTGTAACCAAAAAGGTTTTCTTTGTCAAAAGATTTTTCTTGGACAGGCCCTTTCTTTCCCGCCCCTTGTACATTATCCTCTTCTCCCTGCTGGGGCTTGTTTATGTCGCCGGTCTCTTTGTACCGCTGATGGACAACGACTCAGCCCATCATGCCAATATAGCCCTGCACATGTATTTAACCGGTGACTATGTTTCGCTGGTGGACCACGCGGGTCCCTATCTTGATAAACCCCATCTGCATTTCTGGCTCTGCGCCCTTAGTTATAACCTTTTCGGCGTAACAGGCTTTGCCTATAAACTCCCCTCCTTTCTTTTTACAATCGGCGGCGTCTATTCGGTTTACCGCTTAGGCCGGGCATTATATGATACAGAAACAGGCCGGCGCTCGGCCCTCGTGATGGCCAGCGCTTTTGCGTTTATACTGGCCAATAACGATGTGCGGATGGATGCGATCCTGGTGGCCTGCATCGCTTTTGCAAGCTGGCAGCTGGTTGTATTCGTGCAGCACAAAAAGTTATCCTCCCTGATGGGCGCTGCTCTTGGACTCGCACTGGGTTTTAGCACAAAGGGAATGATCGGCGTGTTAGCGCCCCTGGCCGGCGCATTCTTTTATGTGCTTTACCGCAGGGAGGCCAAATTCTTTATCTCCCCGAAATGGTGGCTACTGCTTTTTTGTTTCGCCCTCTTCATTTCTCCCGTACTCTACTGTTATTACCGGCAATTCAACCTGCACCCGGAAACGGTGGTGCGGGGACAGGATCATATCAATGGCCTGAAATTTATTCTGCTGAACCAGGGCGCCGAAAGGCTGAGCGGTGAAATGGGCGGGGCCGCAAAAAAAGATTATCTTTTTTTCCTGTACACTTTTCCCTGGGCCTTTGCGCCGTGGGGGCTTCTTGTTTTTATCGCCATGGCCGGACGGCTAAAACGATTCTTTCTCAAAAAAGAGGAATGGTTCTGCACCGGCACCTTCCTGCTGCTCCTGTTATTATTCAGTTTTTCTGGCTCCCGCCTGCCCCATTACCTGAATATAGCATTTCCTGTTTCTTCCGTCATGACGGCCGCTTACCTGACCGGGAACTCCCGCGCCGAACGCATGAAAAAATTAGTCGCGGTGATACAGGGAATAAATGTCTTTTCCCTGCTGGCAGTTGCCCTTATCCTTAATGCCTGGGCCTTCCCGGTAAACAGTTTTTGGGTAACAGCGGGTGCGGTATTGCTCCTTGCCCTGGTGTTTTATTTTATCAAAAGCAAATCTTATACCCTGGAACAAAAAAATTGGCTGGTTCCATCGGCTGCCATGATCCTTTTCTTTTTTCTTTTAAATGTCAATTTTTACCCGAAGCTGCTGCGCTGGCAGGGGGGGAATGAGCTGGCGCGGATGACAGCCGGAAAAGCGGATCCCCGTACTATTTATTTCTGGACGAACAATTACAGCTCTTCATTTAATTTCTATACCGCTACCCTGCGGCAGCCATTTAACGATACTGTTTTACGCGGCGGTAAAAAAATATGGTTGCTGTATGACATAAAAAACGAACCGGAGATCAGGGCGGCGGGGTATCGCCTTGTGCCGGAATTTGAAACCCCCGATTTCGAGATCACCAAATTGGATCTTCCGTTCCTGGATCCGTCGCGCAGGAGCGGGCGATGTTCGAAGATGGTGCTGGCGGAAATAAGCCGCTAAAACGGGTTAGCCACGAATTACACGAATAAA
>CAYNSL010000089.1:0-3242 GCA_964399755.1 uncultured Chitinophaga sp.
TATTGAAAAGAAACTGATGGTAATGGAACAATTGCTGATGATCAAATTCGGGGGTAAAGAGCCGCTTTTAACGAGAGCGCTATTGGAAACGGGGGATGCGGTATTAGTTGAAGGGAACAATTGGAATGATATTTTCTGGGGAGTTTGTAATAATACCGGTGAAAATAATTTAGGGAAAATACTCATGAAAGTGAGGGAAGAATTATTCAGGCAAAAAGCGCAAATTATTCATCAGCTTGAATTGGCGTCTGATAATTCTGCTGTTGCTGATACCTTGTCTATTACGACGAGATGTCTGTATGAAAGAATGATTGCATTTAAAATTCAAAACAAAGAATATTGGATCTCTTGAAACCGGCTCATCACATATTAATAAAAGTCACTTGTCAGGATAGCTTAAAACGACTCCCGAACAAATAACGGTTACAGATAGTACATCCTTATTCGGTTTAGCAGTATCGAACACGATGATTAAGTATCCCCATTCCCTGTTTCCGTTCCTCCTGTAATAAGCTCCTCCCAATATTCCGCCGCCCGCCGCGTATGCGGGATCACGATGGTGCCCCCTACGATATTGGCCACGGCAAAGACTTCATACATTTCTTCCGTGTTCACACCCAGTTCATGCGCCTTGCCGAGATGGTATTTAATACAGTCGTCGCAGCGCAGCACCATGCTGGCCACCAGCCCGAGCAGCTCTTTTGTTTTTACATCCAGCGCCCCGGGGGCATACGTGTTGGTATCGAGATTCCAGAGCCGCTTGATAACAAGGTTGTCTTTACCGAGGATCACTTCATTCATCCGGGCGCGGTAATCGTTGAATTCTTTTACAAGATTTCCCATGACACGAGTTTTTGTCAAATGTAACGGATGCAGGCCTTTCCTCCTTTAAATGCGCCTGAAAAAGCCATGAAATCGTATATTCAGCATCCAAAAACCGGTGTATGAAAAAAGCATTGTCAGTATCCGCATTTTTACTGTTTGCGTTTTATGCATTTTCCCAGAGCGGCAAGGATCCGGTAAAAGTGACGGATATGCTTAAAATAAAATCGTTGAGCGGGCTTTCATTAAGCAGGGACGGGAACAAGGCGCTGTTTACGGTTACCACGATCGAGCCTGATGGCGAGAGCAAGCTCGAATATAAATACGTAAACCAGGTATGGATGACGGTCACCGACGGCAGCTCGGCGCCAAAACAACTCACCACTAAAGAAGGCTCTTCACAGGGCGCTTTCAGTCCCGACGGAAAACAGATCGCTTTTGTACGATCCGTCGACAACAAGCCGCAGATCTTTTTGCTTTCCCTCGATGGCGGTGAAGCAGTGCAGTTCACTAAATTCAAATACGGGGCCGGCACGCCCAAATGGAGCCCCGACGGAAAACAAATCCTTTTCTCCTCGAATATTCCGCTAAAGGATCTGCTGAAGGACTCCCTGCTGAATCCCAATAAGGAAGTTCCCAGGTGGCCCTATGAGCGCCCGGGCTTCGAAAAGAACCAGAACCTGAAAAATACCACGGCAAAGGCCGACCCCGACGGTTCAATGGAGGAGATCCGCGCCTACCTTGAAAACGACGTGAGCGACAAAAAGGCCAAAGTGGTGAACAAACTGAATTTCCTGGATGAAACGGACGTCAATGCCGATATGAGCTTCAATTATTTTTTTGTAACAGAGGTAAAACAGGACGCGAAGCCGCAGGCGGTTACCAAAGGCTTTTACCGCTTCAATTTTGCCGACTTCACCCCCGACGGGAACCAGGTTATCCTAGCCGGGGATATCGATTCGCTCCGGCACCCCGACCGCTCGCTGGAAACAGAGATATTTATCGTGAACAAAGACGGGAGCAATTTGCGCAAGCTGCTGGGGGAGGAGGGCAAATCATATAATACGCCGGTGGTTTCACCCACCGGCAAATGGCTGGCTTTTCAATACGGGAACACTTCTTTCGTCAGTATTCCAACGCTGTCGATTATGCCGTTGAACGGTTCCCTGAAAGACAAAATCGATATCCCCTTCGACCGCAACAAGGGGAATATCACCTGGAGCGAAGATGAAAAATATATTTATTTCAGCGCGCAGAGCAACGGCGGTCAGCCTTTATACCGGGCGGAAATCAGCACCGGGAAAGTGGAACAGCTTACCGATACTAACAGCGGGGTCACCGCGTTTGATATTGCCGGCGATAAACTGGTATATGTGAAAACTGAGATTGCGAGCCCTTTTGAACTTTACCTCGCGGATGCATCGGCAAAGGGGGCAAAAAGGGTCAGTCATTTTAATACCGACTGGACCTTCACCCGCAACCTCGTGGTTCCGGAAAAGCGCAGTTTTGTGAACGACAAGGGAATGACGGTTGAATACTGGGTAATGAAACCGGCCAACTATGAAGCCGGAAAAAAATACCCGTTGCTGCTCGAAATCCATGGCGGCCCTTCTGCCATGTGGGGACCGGGCGAAACAACCATGTGGCACGAATACCAGTATTTCTGCAGCCGCGGTTATGGCGTTGTGTATTGCAACCCGAGGGGCAGCGGCGGCTACGGGCTCGATTTTTTACGCGGCAATATCAACGACTGGGGCGCGGGCCCGGCATCGGATGTATTAACGGCTTTGGACAAAACCATCGCCGCCGAAAAATGGGCGGATACTTCCCGCCTGCTCGTTACCGGCGGTTCCTATGCCGGTTACCTCGTGGCCTGGATCATCGCGCATGACCACCGTTTCAAAGCGGCCTGCTCGCAGCGGGGCGTGTACGACCTCGCCACTTTTTTTGGCGAAGGAAACGCCTGGCGGCTGGTGCCGAATTATTTCGGCGGCTATCCATGGGAGCCCGCTACGAAAGCGATACTGGAAAGGGAATCGCCGATCAATTATGTACAAAATATCACGACACCCTATATCATTTTTCACGGCGACAACGAC
This sequence comes from uncultured Chitinophaga sp., assembly GCA_964399755.1. Classification (GTDB taxonomy): domain Bacteria; phylum Bacteroidota; class Bacteroidia; order Chitinophagales; family Chitinophagaceae; genus JJ008. Next base: position 2,922 of record CAYNSL010000089.1, read on the forward strand.
CGGCGCACCGGGTTCGTGCAAAGCGAGATGATGTACCGCAGCTTAAAGGCGCTGGGCCGGCCCGTGGAATATGTGCGTCATCCCGGCGGCACGCATGAACTCACCCGCAGCGGCAACAACCGGCAGCGGATCGACCAGATGCTGCGGACATGGGAGTTTTTTGAAAGATGGATTCGTTAGTGGTCATTAATTAGTGTTTATTCAGGTCGGGCAATCGTTTTTGTGGGCTGATACGGGTTAAGTATATAGAGTATATAAAGTAAATAAAGTTTATAAAGTATTTTCTTTCTGTGGGTGTAGAAAATCAGGTTTGGGTACTAA
>CAYNSL010000089.1:3342-14887 GCA_964399755.1 uncultured Chitinophaga sp.
TTTGGGTACTAATCTGAATAGCGGGTTTTTGTAAAATCCATTTTAAGCATTCAAATCTTCTCCTGCCAATTAAATAACTTTATATACCTTATATACTTTATATACTCTATATACTTATATACTTATATACCTATATACATTATTTACAAAATAAAAAAATACCTGCGGTAATAGCTTTAACCAAATCATCCCGTGGTCAATAATAACCCTCCTCCTTCCTAATTTTGATAAAGCAATTCCGCTACATTAAAATTAAATATGAATACTCCCGGTTTCGACTTCGGCATGATCGGCCTGGGCACCATGGGCCGCAACCTGTTGCTGAATATCGCCGATCATGGTTTCGCGGCAATTGGGTTTGACAGGGACAGCTCCAAAGCGCCATTGCTGGAATCTTCGGCTACACCCGGTACAATTGTAAAGGGAGCGTCCACCCTGTCAGAGATGGTGCAATTGCTCAAGACGCCGAGGAAGATCATGCTGCTGGTACCGGCGGGGCCCATCGTAGACGCCGTGATCGGCGATCTGCTGCCCCTGCTTGAAAACGGTGATATTATTATCGACGGAGGCAATTCGCATTATACTGATACGCTGAAACGGATCACGGACCTGCAGGACAAGAATATCCATTTCATGGGGATGGGCGTGAGCGGCGGGGAAAAAGGCGCCCGCACGGGTCCCAGCATCATGCCGGGAGGAGATCCCGAAGCCTGGGAGGCGGTCCGGCCCGTGCTCGAAGCCGTGGCGGCCAAAGCGAACGATGCGCCCTGCGTGGCCTATATGGGAAAAAACGCGGCGGGGCATTATGTGAAAATGGTGCATAACGGTATCGAGTATGCGATCATGCAGCTGATCAGCGAGGCGTATGACGTTATGAAAAGGGGACTGGGACTGAACAATGATGAAATGCATGACGTTTTCCGGCAATGGAACGAAGGAGAGCTGCAATCCTTCCTGATAGAAATAACCGCGGACATATTATTAAAAAAGGATGAAGAAACGGGTAAGCGATTGCTGGATATGATCCTCGACCGCGCCGGGTCGAAAGGCACAGGGAAATGGACTTCACAGGACGCCATGGACCTGCCCGCGCCGGTACCCACGATCGATACGGCTGTTTCCTTCCGTGACCTTTCCACTTTTAAGGAAGAAAGGGTAAAGGCGGCGGCGCTCTACGGTCATGCGGCTAAACCTCTGCGGGCCGACCGGGAAAAAATGATACAACAACTCGGAGAGGGTTTATACTGCGCCACGATCATTGCCTATGCCCAGGGGCTGGCCATGCTGTTTAAGGCATCGTCCGCCCTGCAAATGGACATTCCCCTGCCCGATGTGGTGAAGATCTGGCGCGGCGGCTGCATCATCCGTTCTTCCCTGCTGGAATATTTTACCGCGGCATATAAAAAAGACAAGTCCCTGCCCAATATATTGCTGAACCGGAAAATCGCCGCCCTGGTAAAGAAAAAACAAAAATCACTGCGCAGGATCATACAACAGGCGATCAATGCGAAGATCCCCGTGCCGGGATTGTCGAGCGCACTGGGCTATCTCGACGCGTACGGCTGCGAACGGATGCCGGTAAACCTGATCCAGGCGCAGCGCGACCTATTCGGGGCGCATACCTATCAGCGTATTGACAAGGAAGGCAGTTTTCATACCGAATGGGAAGCATAAATATTCCAATCTTTGATCATGGAAAAGCAAAAAAAATTACCGCCCGCCATCCTTTTCATTTTTGGCGGCAGCGGCGACCTTACAAACCGGAAACTGATACCGGCCCTGTATAATTTATATATCGACGGTTACCTGCCGGCGAAATTCGCGGTGATCGGGGTGGGCCGCACCTCTTTCGCGTCGGATGACGCTTACCGCGACAAACTCCTCGAGGGCGTAAGGCAGTATTCACGCCGCCGCGAAGAGATCGATTCCAAATGGGCGTCATTCGCGGCTTCGGTCAGTTATCATGAACGCGACCTCCTGAACGATGATACCTATGTTTCCATCAATGACTGGGTCATTCATAAAGCGAAAGAATGGGGAGAGAAACCCACTTTAATATATTATTTATCGGTGGCGCCCCAGCTGGCCCCGGCCATCGCCGAAAAACTTTCGGCGCATAAATTATGCGATGACAGGGCCAGTACCCGGATGGTCTTTGAAAAACCTTTTGGTCATGACCTCGACAGCGCACGGGAACTGAATGTACTGCTCAGCAGGATGTTCGGTGAAGAACAGATCTACCGCATTGATCACTACCTCGGCAAGGAAACCGTGCAGAATATCCTGGCATTTCGTTTTGCCAACGCCCTGTTTGAGCCGGTCTGGAATAATCATTATATCGATCATATCCAGATCTCCGTTGCCGAAACGGTGGGCGTGGAAGACCGTGGCGCCTATTATGAGCAGGCGGGCGCGCTGCGCGATATGGTACAGAACCATATCCTGCAATTATTGTGCATGATCGCGATGGAACCGCCCGTATCCTTTGACGCCAACGAGATCCGGAATAAAAAAGTGGATGTGCTCCGGGCCATCCGGAAGATCGGAACGGAAGATGTGCATGAACAGGCGGTGAGGGGGCAATACGCCGCGGGCTGGATGAAGGGAACGGAAGTGATCGCGTACCGGAAGGAAAAAAACGTGGCAGCCCAGTCGCCGGTGGAAACATTTGCCGCCGTGAAATTCTATGTCGACAACTGGCGCTGGAAAAATGTTCCGTTCTATGTGCGCACCGGCAAGCACCTGCATGAAAAATCCACGCTGATCACGATCCAGTTCAAGGAAGCGCCGCCATATTCATTTCCGGCCTCCGCGGCGGAAACCTGGCGGCCCAACCGGCTTATGTTCAGCATCCAGCCGCAGATGGATATACGCATTCGCTTCCAGGCCAAGAAGCCCGGTCCCGAAATGATTTTAAACCCGGTAGATATGGTTTTCAGTTATGCAGAAGCATATAACGGGCAGGAACCCGAAGCCTATGAAACCCTGCTCGAAGATGTGATCGAAGGGAACCCCACTTTATTCATGCGGGCCGACCAGGTGGAGGCAGCCTGGGAAGTGATCATGCCGATTGAAGAAGCCTGGCAGAACCGGCCGCCCGTGGATTTTCCCAATTATGCGCCGGATAGCTGGGGACCCGAAGATGCGGAAGCACTGATCGCGAAAGACGGGCATCACTGGGTAACCCTGCCCGCTAAAAATGCTGTGTAAGGAAATGGAACTCGTTATTAAAAAGGACGCGGAGGAACTGAGCCGTTCGCTGGCGCAATGGATGGTAGCTACTATCAGCGAGGCTTTAAAAACCCAGCCTATTTTTTCACTGGTCCTGTCCGGCGGTTCCACCCCGAAAAAATTATATGATATGCTTTCGGCGGAACCCCTGCGCGGGCAGGTTGACTGGAATAAAGTTGAATTTTACTGGGGAGATGAACGCTGCGTTCCCTTTTCGGATCCCGGCAATAATGCCCGCATGGCTTTTGATCATTTATTATCAAAACTGCCCGTAGTTCCGGAAAGGGTGCATATCATTGATACGGAAAAATCTCCGGCGGCCGCGGCGGAAGACTATGAAAAACTCCTGGATGAAAAATTTCCGGCGGGCGGTCCGGGCTTTGACCTCGTATTACTCGGGCTGGGGGATAACGCGCATACGCTTTCCCTGTTCCCGGGATACGAACTGGTAAGGGAAAGAAAACACAGGGTCCGGTCTTTTTATCTCGGGGAACAAAAAATGCACCGGGTAACATTAACGGCCCCGGCAGTGAACGCGGCAAAGGCGGTATTGTTCATGGTGAGCGGCGCGGATAAAGCAACCGCCCTGCAACAGGTGTTGGAGGGGCCCCGGGACCCCGACCGCTACCCGGCCCAGGCAATCCATCCCGTTAATGGCAAACTGTACTGGTGGGTAGACGAAGCGGCCGCTAAAAAATTAACGAAATAAAAGAAGCTATCTCAAATCGAAAAGAGAATCTTGCCGGTAAGTCGGGAAGACGGAAAGGGTTGATTGTCAGCATTCATATTCTCTCCGCCTCTACGTTTTGAATTGATTTTTGAGATCTGTTTTAATCAGCAAATCAACCTCCGGGCGCACAGGCTCGTCCGGCTAAAGTAAATTGACGATTATGTTCGGAAAGAAAACCGTTTTGGCCATCACCGTACTCGCGACGCTTGTATTCGCAGGAGTTGCCGCCGTTAAAGCGCCGGTTGCAAAAGAAAGAAACCTGAAAGTGCTGCCCAAAGATATCAGCGACGCGAAACTGGACAGTATCATGCAGACCTATAATGTGGCGCTGGGGGTGAAATGTCAGTTCTGCCATATACCGCTTACGGGATTTAAAGACAGTCTCGATTATGCTTCCGATAAGGAACCCATGAAGGAAAATGCCCGTAAAATGATGCTGATGGTCATTGACATCAATAAGAATAATTTCTGGTTCGATAAAAACGTGCAACCCGAATACCTACACACGGTGCGTTGCTATACCTGTCACCGCGGGGAGGCGTTTCCGCCGGAGAATTAAGAGGGGGTTAGTAGATAAGTATATAAAGTATATAGAGTAAATAGAGTATATAAAGGTTATAGAGTAAATAATATTTGAGGGATCGGATGTGGATTGTAATCAGTTATTACCAGAGAGGAATTCATTTAGTTCCCCGAATTCTCTGTGCAACTCCGTACCTCTGTATCTCTGTGTTGAAAAAAATCAGGCCGAGCAGAAGAACAGGATAAAATTTGATTATCAGCCACCAATATCCCTAAATCTTAATTCAGCCCCTATACTTTATATACTTATAACAAAACAAAATCACCTGCACGAAGCCAGCCATTTCTTAATCCCATCCACGATCTGGCAGGCCACGGCCTTGTGGAATTCGGGGTCGAGGATCAGTTGTTCATCTTCTTTGTTGCTGAGAAAAGCCACTTCCACCAAACAGTTCGGATAGTCGGTAGGTCCGCTGAGGGAGAAATTAAAACTACCTACATTTCCGAATTCATTCAGTCCCAGTGCTACCATGCTTTCAAGAATATATTGTGTCAGCGGCCGGAAACCAATATAGCGGTAATAGGTACTGACGCCTTTGATACTGTCACGGGCCGAAGAATTCAGGTGGATGCTGATCAGGAAATCGGGGTCCGTTTTTTTCAGCATGTCAATCCGTTCGGGCATGCTCAATGAAGTGTCTTTATTCCGGGTCATGAAAACATCCGCGCCTTCCAGTAATAATTCCTTTTCCAGTTCTTTCGCGATCAGCAGGGTATATTTTTTTTCCTGGATATTTGAGGTAACACCGGAGGCGCCGCTGTTGTCGCCGCCATGACCCGCATCCACGGCGATTGTCATGTTGCGCATGGTCAGGTCGGCCGGTTGTCTTTTAATTTTTACTACCAGTTTTTTCCCCTGGTAATATATACTATAACCCCAGTGCTGGGAGTGTTTCAGCTCGATGATCACGCGGAACACATCGTCTTCGGCCTGTTCGTAATAGGCATTCTTTACCTCCTGCGCGCTACTGCGCTGGGTGATCCAGTTGGTATTGCTGGTGGCGCCAAAAATCTCTACGATGATCCGGGAAGGATTGATCTCCATGCGGCTCCGGTAGGGCAGTTTTTCATCGAGGCCCACCGATACATAATCATATTTTTCGTCGCCGTTCACCAGCCAGCTATTGCTCAGGTAATAGGGTTGCAGTTTACTGCTGCTGTCGCGGGTGAAATTTGTTTTAGGCAGGTAGGCAAAATGACCGGCGGATAACTGCAGCTTATAATTAATGATGGTACTATCGACAACCTTCACGACCACCCCGGTATCGAGATAGGTCATCTTGGCCCCGCCCAGGCGGTCGGAACCCAGTCCGTATTCGAGGTAGGGGAGGGTGCCGCTGGTTTTGCCCATCATGTATTTCGCTACTGTGCCGGTTTGTGCTGCCGCCTGTAAACCAGTGAAAATTAAAATCAAAACGGGAAATCGTATCATCACAGCAAGTTACTATAAAAAATTTCCGATGCGCCAGCCCGTATTAATACGATCCGGCCGCATGGTTTTACTGAATTTTGGTATAAACTCTTAGCGGCAAGCACTATACAAATTTAGACTCCGTTAATATTGCAATGGGAAAGCCACCGGGCTGTTCCGAATCCATATCCTTGAAAATCCAATAGCGTATGAACCTGAATGCTACCATGGGTCTTGTATCATCCGTCGCTCTTTTTCTTCCCGTCTTTCTGATCCTGATCCTGCGACTGGGGACCTATAAAACTTTTCCGGCACTGCTGGTTTATTATTTCATTGTGTTTATCTATAACCTGTTTACCGAAGGGTACCTGCCGGTGGATGCCCGGCTGGAGCATTACTGGGGGCTAAGCAATAACCTGCTGGATACGCCGCTGATGCTCATCTTTCTGACCTATTTCAGTACAGCTGCTTCCTTTACTAAAAAGATGAGAATATTAATTGGCGCATTTATACTGTTTGAAGCGGTTGTGGTGCTGATTCGCGGGTATAACGTAGACGCCATCACCATCGTGCTGGGGCCGGGCATCGTACTCGTCCTTGTATTCAGCATCATCTTTTTCATCAGGCATACTAAGATCACAATCCTGCACCGGAAAGCCACGGGCAAGGCGCTGATCGCGGCAGCCCTGCTCTTTGCGTATGGGTGTTACGGGATCATTTACCTGATGTATTATGTGATCAAGACAACCTTTGTCGCCGATACTTTCCTGATCTATTTCATCGTAACTACTATTTCCTCGCTGCTGATCTGCACGGGGATCATCTCCGAACAGAAAAGGATCCGACGGCTGAACGAACTCAAACTCACCCGGCGTGAACTGTCTGACATCTACAATTCCGAAAAAAAGACCGTCCCCCTGGGGAGGACGGTCCTGCTCGATTTTGACAGGGAACAGTGGAATTAAAAACAGTATTTCCCCGCTTCAATCATTTTATCCGCAATTCTGCGGCGCGCATCCTTGCTGTTAAAGGGCTCCGCTTTTGTAAACCGTTTTAATCCCATCAGGATCATTCTTTGTTCATCCCCTTCAGCAAATGCATTGATGGCGTCTTTTCCTGATTTATTCACCGCGTCGGCGGCATCATACAGGTAAATCCGCATGATATCGAGCCAGGCTGCGCTGGCCGCTTCGCCGCGCTGGTCAACTATTTTCATCACGCGCAGCAACACGCTCTCGGCGTTATAGGCGGCGATGGCCATATCGGCGATATTCATCAGCACTTCCTGTTCGTTCTCGATCTTCATCATCAGTTTCTGCACGGCGGCGCCCGCCGTCATCAGGATGGCTTTTTTGAGACCGGCCACCAGTTTTTTCTCTTTGGAAAAAGGAGTTTCTTCCTCCGCGCCAAAATCGGGGATGCTCATCAGTTCTTTCTGTACCGACATGGCGGGGCCCATCAGGTCGAGGCGTCCCTGCATCGCGCGTTTTAATGTCATGTCAAGCGTGAGCAGGCGGTTGATCTCGTTGGTGCCCTCGTAGATCCGGTTGATCCGGCTGTCGCGGTAAGCGCGGGAAGCGTTGTATTCGGCGCTGAAGCCGTTACCGCCGTGGATCTGCACGCCTTCGTCCACCACGTAGTCAAGCGTTTCGCTGCCGTCCACTTTCAGCATCGCGCATTCGATGGCATATTCTTCGGCGGCGCCGAGCATGGATTCATTAAAGGGTTTGCCGGCAGCCAGCAGTTCATGTTCCTTGTCGCCGATCCATTGCGCGGTACGATAGAGGGCGCTTTCGGCGACAAATACCCGGATGGCCATTTGCGCGAGTTTGTATTTGATGGCGCCGAAATTGGCGATGGGCTGTTTGAACTGTTCTCTTGTTTTCGCATAGTCGACCGAATTGGAAATTGAACGTCGCGACCCGCCGATCGCGGCGGCGGCCAGTTTCAGGCGGCCGATGTTCAGGATGTTGAATGCGATTTTATGTCCCTTGCCGATCTCGCCGAGCAAATTCTCCACGGGTACTTTGCAGTCCTGGAAATACAACTGTACGGTGGAAGAACCTTTGATACCCATTTTATGTTCTTCGGGACCCTGGGTAAAGCCTTCGGTGCCGCGGTCAACGATAAAGCCGGTGAACTTGTCGCCGTCCACTTTGGCAAAAACAGTATATACGTCTGCGAAACCGCCGTTGGTGATCCAGCATTTCTGCCCGTTGAGGATATAATATTTTCCGTCGGCGCTGAGTTTGGCCGTCGTCTTGGCGCTGAGTGCGTCGCTACCGCTGTTGGGTTCGGTAAGACCGTAAGCCCCGGCCCATTCCCCGCTGATCAGCTTGGGAATATATTTTTGTTTTTGTTCGGGCGTGCCGAAATAGAGAATGGGCAGGGTGCCGATACCGGTATGCGCGGCCACGGCTACGGAGAAAGAGTGTCCGGCGCCGAGGTATTCATTCACGATAGTGGACGTTACAAAATCTTTTCCCAGTCCGCCGTATTCTTCGGGAAAGGAAGTAGCCAGCAGACCCTGTTCGCCGGCGCGGGTCAGCAGGCTTTTCATCAGTCCCGGTTCGAGGTTATCGATGCGGTCGAGGTTGGGATAGATCTCCGCGTCGAGGAACTGGGTGCACATGTCCCGCACCATCTGCTGTTCTTCCGAAAAATCTTCGGGAGTGAAAGTTTCGAAGGGGGATGATTCTTTGATCAGCCATTCGCCGCCTTTCAGCGCGGTCTTTGTTTGTGTTGCTGCCGGCATAAAAATAATTTAGGATGAGGAATACTTTTATTTCAGGTTATCGTATACGATTTGCAATACTTCTTTACACACATCCACTTTTTCGGGGGGCACGGTTTCCAGCGCTTCGTTCAGTGTTTCCTCCGCGATCACCATGGTATCTTCCTGCAGTTTTTGTGCCTGCCTGGTCAGGTAGATCAGGTTGATGCGGCGGTCGTGTTCGGAAGGCACTCTTTTCACCAGGTTCAGCTTCTCCAGGTTATCTACCAGCCGGGTAATGCTGGGTTTGTCGCGGAAAGTGGCGTTGCATAGTTCCTGCTGGCTGATCCCTTCCTGTTTCCACAAATGATAGAGCACGCTCCATTGTTCGATGGTGAGATTCAGTCCCGCCGCATTAAATTTTTTCTGCAGGCGGCGGGCAATGGCGGTGGAGGCCTTACCCGTGATAAAGCTGTAGAGTTCGCCCTTCTTAAAATGGTTGTTTGGCATATAGTTGTTTGTGCAACTATCCAAAATTAGTATTATATTTGAACCGGGCAAATGATTTTTTTAAATTATTTCTGTGAACGGTCCGAAATTCCTCACATATAAAAATTCCCGGATCAGTTACCTCCGTTTCGGATCGGGTTCCCGGACAGCGGTTTGTTTCCATGGTTACGGGGAATCGGCCGGCCATTTCGCTTTTTTGGAGGAATACGCTGGGAACCAGTATACTTTCTTTGCCATAGATCTGCCCTTTCACGGGCAAACGAAATGGAATGAAGGTTTGCCATTCTCAACCGGTGACCTCCGGCAAATCGTAAATTTAATTTTGAAGCAGGACAGTCGATCCCTTGTCCCCGACTCCGAACTCCCGACTCACGGCTCCCAACTATCCCTATTGGGATTCAGTCTTGGTGGCCGCATCGCCCTCAGTCTTTATGAACAGCAACCGGGGCTGATCGAAAAGCTGGTGCTGCTGGCACCCGACGGATTAAAAGTGAATGCCTGGTACTGGCTGGCCACGCAAACCCGGGCGGGAAATAAATTTTTCGCCTTCACCATGAAGCACCCGGGCTGGTTCTTCGGAATGCTGAAATTGCTGAATAAGCTGGGGATGGTGAATGCCAGCATCTTCAAATTTGTGAACCATTATATCGGCGACCCGGAAGTGCGGCAACTGCTGTACAATCGCTGGACCGGCCTGCGGAAGATAAAAGCAGGAATCCCCCGGATCAAAGCGGCAGTAAGAAAATTCCATACCCCGATGCGGCTGATCTATGGTTTGCACGACCGGATCATTCTATCATCGGTGGGAGAAAAATTCAGGAAGGGGATCGAAGATGAATGCAGCCTCAGTGTAATTCATTCGGGGCACCAGGTATTGCATGAAAAACATATTGCTGAGATCCTGCCCCTGTTATTGGATTAACCACAGAGGACTGAGATTTTTTCACCGATATCACGGTGGTCCTCACCATTAATAATCAGCGGAAAAAACCGTAACAGCACTTCAACCAGTAAATTTGCCGGATAGCATCATGCTCATTTTGTGGATTATCATACCGCTTTTTATCCTTTACGGCTGGCTGGTTTTATACTGCTGGAAAAACTGGCGGTCGGTTCCTGAATATAAATGCACAAACCAAAAGCATTCTACCAGGGTTTCCGTTATCATTCCCGCCCGTAACGAAGCGGAAAATATCGGTAAACTGCTTGCGACCCTGGAACGGCAAAGCTACCCGGCAACATTTTTTGAAATAATTGTAGTCGATGATCATTCTACCGATTCAACGGCGGATATAGTACGGCAATATCCCCGTGTAAAACTTATCACGCTGGAGGAAAACGCCATTAATTCCTACAAAAAGAAAGCGGTTGAAGCCGGGATCGCAGCGGCCACGGGTGAATGGATCGTTACCACCGATGCCGACTGCCAGCCCCCGCCCCGATGGCTGGAGACCCTGGTGGAATTCAGGGAAGAGAAAGCGGCTGTCTTTATCGCGGCGCCGGTGAATATGCGGGGCAATCATTCCCTGCTGCATCGATTCCAGGAAATGGATTTTATGATCCTGCAGGCCATCACCGGCGCGGTGGTACAGCAACGGAAATTATCCATGTGCAACGGAGCCAATATCGCCTATTCCCGGAATGCCTTTCAGGAAGTAGGCGGCTTTAGCGGTATTGACCGGATCGCTTCGGGCGACGATATGCTCCTCATGCATAAAATAGCGGGAAGATTTCCCGCCGGGATTCATTACCTGAAATCTAAGGAAGCAATCGTCGATACGCTGCCGATGCCCACCTGGAAAACATTTTTTCAGCAACGCATCCGGTGGGCCAGCAAGGCCAGGTTTTATACAGACAGACGCCTGTTGCCGGTACTGGCCCTGGTCTATCTTTTTAATCTTTCATTTCCTGTCTTACTGATCGCAGGACTTTTTTGTTATTATTTCTGGATCTGCGCCGCTGCGTTTTGGATTTTAAAAACACTGGCGGAATGGCCGCTTTGCACGGCCGCGGCCGCTTTTTTCGGGAAAAAAAACATTTTTTACCGTTTTTTTCTCTTTCAGCCTTTACATATAATTTATACCCTTGCTTCAGGATTCTTCGGGCAACTGGGACGGTATGAGTGGAAGGGGAGGAGGGTGAGGTGACCGCCGGCGCGGGCGCTGGCAGGTAAGCCGGATTGAAATCCGGCTTTGGGAGATGGGCCGAGCCTACGGCTCTGGGTGTGTGCCGGATTGAAATCCGGCTTTAGGAGATGGGTCGAGCCTACGGCTCTGGGAGCGCCGGATTAAAATCCGGCTTTAGGAGATGGGCCGAGCCTACGGCTCTGGGGAGCGCCGGATTGAAATCCGGTTTTGGGAGATGGGTC
>CAYNSL010000090.1:0-13022 GCA_964399755.1 uncultured Chitinophaga sp.
GTCTCATCAAGGCGAGATGGCTGAGCAGCGAACAGGACGCTGAAGTGTGCGACGCCCGCCTGAACAGTTCATCCGGGCAGGCAACGAAGTAACATAGCAGCACTGCAGCCGGGCTCAAAAAATTAAACTTTATCACTAAACTTAAAACTTAATAAGATGGCAAAACAGATCTTCTTCGACATCGAAGCAAGAAATAAGATGAAAAAGGGCGTGGACACCCTGTCCAACGCCGTGAAAGTGACCCTCGGCCCCAAGGGCCGCAACGTGGTCCTCGAGAAAAAATTCGGCGCCCCCTCCGTAACCAAGGACGGAGTAACGGTAGCCAAGGAAATTGAACTGGAAGATCCCATTGAAAACATGGGCGCACAGATGGTGAAGGAAGTGGCTTCCAAGACCGCAGATATCGCGGGCGATGGCACGACTACCGCCACCGTACTGGCACAGTCGATCATCAGCGAAGGCCTGAAAATGGTGGCTGCCGGCAGCAACCCGATGGACCTGAAGCGCGGGATCGACAAGGCTGTTGACAAAGTGGTAGAGCACCTGAAAGGACAAAGCCAGACCGTTGGCAATGACAGCAGCAAGATCCAGCAGGTGGCCGCTATTTCCGCCAATAACGACGCGGAGATCGGCAAACTCATCGCCGAAGCCATGAAGAAAGTGGGCAAGGAAGGCGTGATCACCGTGGAAGAAGCCCGTGGCACCGAAACAACGGTGGAAGTGGTGGAAGGTATGCAGTTTGATCGCGGTTATATCTCTCCCTATTTCGTGACCAACAGCGAAAAAATGGAAGCGGAACTGGAGAATCCCTATATCCTGATCTATGACAAGAAGATCAGCAATATGAAGGATATTCTCCATATCCTGGAAAAAGTGGCCCAGGGCGGTCGTCCGCTCCTGATCATCGCCGAAGACCTGGAAGGCGAAGCGCTGGCTACGCTGGTGGTGAACAAACTCCGCGGCACGCTGAAAGTGGCCGCCGTGAAAGCCCCCGGTTTTGGCGACCGCCGCAAAGAGATGCTGCAGGATATCGCTGTGCTGACCAAGGGTATCGTGATCAGCGAAGAGCAGGGTTATAAACTGGAAAACGCCGACCTCAGCTACCTGGGTACAGCCACCTCCATTACCATTGACAAAGACAATACGACCATCGTTGGCGGCAAGGGTAAAAAAGAAGATATCACGGCCCGGATCAACCAGATCAAAGCGCAGATTGAAGTGACGACCTCCGATTACGATAAAGAAAAATTACAGGAGCGCCTGGCGAAACTGAGCGGTGGTGTGGCTGTATTAAATGTTGGCGCCGCCACGGAGATGGAAATGAAAGAAAAGAAAGACCGTGTGGATGACGCCCTGCATGCCACCCGCGCTGCAGTGGAAGAAGGCATCGTTCCCGGCGGTGGTGTTGCATTTATCCGCGCCATCGAAACGCTGGATAAATTTAAAGGCGCCAATGCCGATGAAACCACAGGTGTGGCGATCGTGAAAAGGGCCCTGGAAGAACCGCTCCGCCAGATCGTGGAAAATGCCGGTATCGAAGGTTCCATCGTTGTGCAGAAAGTGAAAGAAGGCAAGGCGGATTATGGTTTCAACGCCCGCACCGAAGAATATGAGAACCTGCTCAAAGCCGGTGTGATCGATCCGACCAAGGTTACCCGGATCGCGCTGGAAAACGCGGCTTCCATTGCCGGTATGCTGCTGACCACGGAATGCGTGGTGGCCGACAAACCCAAGAAGGAAGAGCCGCATGCACACCCGGCCCCGGGCATGGGCGGTATGGATTACTAAGCGAAAACGCTTAAATTACTTGACTGGAGTCATGTTTCTGGATAAGAACATGACTCCTTTTATTTTGTGGGTACCCTGTTCATAAGTTATTCCGGGGGCGGTGCGGAATTCTGCGGTCATTTTTGGCGGGCAGGTCAAATATCAATATTTTTAACACCCTTATTTTTTCCTGAAAATCAATCATTCATTAATGAATAAATTATGAGTAAAATCTACAAGCTCAGTTTTATTGTTTTGGCGATCCTGGGAATGACGGTTCCGTCTATGGCCCAAAACAGGTTCTTTTCAGATGCCGGCGCAAACAGCACGATGTCGAGTTCGGGGAACAGGGTAATCGTGCCGGCCAAATTCCGCGCGTCAACACTCAATGTTCAGCAACTGAAAAATTTTCTCTGGTCATTACCGGATGAAGAAAGCGTTAAGTATAATCATAACCTGGCGCCGGTGATCGAATTGCCGATGCCCGACGGGAAGATGGCAAAATTCCATGTCTGGGAAAGTTCGGTTATGGACCCGGCCCTGTCGGCTAAATTCCCCGAGATAAAAACTTTTGCGGGGCAGGGGATCGATGACCGCTATGCCACCATCCGGATGGGTTATAATCCTTATTTCGGATTTACCGCGCAGATCTTATCATCGGTTACCGGCCGCATTTTTATAGATGCCTATGCCCGCTGGGATATCAATAACTATATCAGTTATTACGCGGCTGATATGACAAACACCCAGCCCTTCAGTTGCGGTGTTACCGAATACCTGCAGCATCCCGAGCAGGTTACGGCGGGACCCTGCCGCGGCACCACGCGCCTGAATTACCGGCTTGCCGTGGCCTGCACGGGGGAATATGCCATCGCAGTATGTTCGCCGAACCCGCCTACGGTGGGCGCCACCCTGGCCGAAATGAACAACGCGGTGAACCGGGTAACCGGCGTATATGAACTGGAAGTGGCCGTTCGCATGACCATGATCGCGAATAACAACCTGCTTGTATACCTGGATCCCAACACTGATCCTTATACGAATAACAGCGGAGGCGCGATGCTCGGACAGAACCAGTCAAATATTGATGCCGTGATCGGTCCCTCCAATTATGATATCGGGCACGTATTCAGTACGGGCGGCGGTGGTGTTGCCGGATTGGGTGTGGTATGTATCAACGGACAGAAAGCCCGGGGTGTAACCGGGTTGCCTACTCCTTTGGGAGATGATTTTTATATAGACTATGTAGCGCATGAAATGGGGCACCAGTTTGGCGGCAATCACACGTTTAACAGCACTACCAGCAATTGTGGGGGCGGAAACCGTAACGGTTCCACCGCCTATGAAGTGGGCAGCGGCACCACGATCCAGGCCTATGCCGGAATTTGCGGTACAGATAATATCCAGCCGCATAGTGATCCCTTCTTCCATACAATCAGTTTTGATGAAATCGGTACCTATATAACATCCGGTTCAGGGTCATCCTGTCCTACATCAACCGCAACCGGCAATAACCCTCCCGTGATTACGGCGATGAACAATAACGGGGCGAATATCCCGCTCAATACGCCATTCACACTGAGCGGCAGCGCTACCGATCCGGACAATGACCCGCTGACTTATTGCTGGGAGGAATGGGATCTTGGCCCCGGCGGCGCCTGGAACGGCGGCGCATCGAGCACCACGGCGCCTTTGTTCAAGTCGCGCATTCCTAAAACAAGCGGCGAACGTACATTCCCCGATATCAACGTCATTCTCGCCGGGTATCCCGCCAATCCTCCTTCCGCGATGGGCGGTCTGAAGGGAGAAACCCTTCCGCTCGTGGCCAGGGCCATCAAGTTCAGGCTAACGGTGAGGGATAACCGCGCAAATGGCGGAGGTGTGGTTACCGGCGGTAACGGCTGCCAGGGCGGTTTCACCGGTACTTTCCAGGTGAACACCATTGCCGGTACGGGTCCCTTCGTGGTCTCTGCTCCGAACGGCGGTGAGTCATGGCCCGGAGGTTCCTCGCAAACCATTACATGGAACCCGGCCGGAACAACCGGTGCCCCGATCAGTTGCGCCAACGTAAAGATTTCCCTCTCTACGGATGGCGGCTTTACTTATCCTACTGTTATTACGGCCAGCACCCCCAATGATGGAACGGAATTACTGACCATTCCTTCCGTTACGACTACTACGGCGCGTATCAAGATCGAAGCGGTTGGAAATATCTTCTTTGATATCTCTGATAATAACTTTACGATCACCGTTCCGGTGGCCGGCTTTACCTTCAATCCCCCGGCGCCGGCTGTTTCATCCTGTCCCGCAGGCGCCTCCATGGCCATTACGCTGGGCACGACGGCAACCGGCGGTTTCAGTACACCGATCAACCTGACCGCCAGCGGTAACCCCGTGGGAACGACTGTCAGTTTCAATCCCAACCCGCTTACCCCGGGGAACAGCACGATAGTTACGCTTAACGGAACGAACACACTTTCTTTTGGCAGTTATATCATCAATGTAACAGGAACGGCGGGTTCGATCGTACAAAACGTGAACCTTACCTATACGATCAATCCCGGCGCCGCGCCGACGATTACCCTGCAACCCGTTTCGCAGGCAGTTTGCCAGGGCAACCCCGTCACCTTTACAGTTGCCGCTACGGGCGCCACGAATTATCAATGGCAGAAGAGCACGGATGGCGGTGCAACCTGGAATAATATCGCCGGTGCCACCGCAACATCTTATACGATTGCCAGCGTGATTCTTTCCGACGCCGCGCAATATCGTTGCGTGGTATCGGGGCAATGCGGAGCGGTGAACTCAACCGCTGTCACCCTTACGGTGAACACCGCGCCTTCTATTACCAGTCAACCGGCAAGCAATACGCTTTGCGCGGGCAGTAATAATACTTTCAGCATTACAGCTACCGGTACCGGAATTACCTATCAATGGGAACTGAGCCTGAACGGATGTTCGGGTCCCTGGAATCCTATTGTGGGCGCTACGACGAATTCCTATACCTTAACCGGTATCACCGCCGGCCAGAACAATACCGGTTACCGCTGCGTGGTAACAGGTACCTGTACACCCCCGGCAGTTTCCAACTGCGCTTTACTGACCGTGGTTACTTCTGTAACGGTAACGACGCAGCCTGTGAACCAGACGGTATGCGAAGGCGGGAATGCCAGCTTTACCGTAGCGGGAAGCGGAACCGGGATCCTTTACCAATGGCAGCTGAGCACCGATGGCGGCGCTACCTGGAATAATATCGCGGGCGCCACCAATGCCACTTATACCATTACGGGCGTTACGTTCGCGATGAACAATAACCGCTACCGTTGCCAGTTATCAAATGCTACCTGTACAACACCGGGTATTTCGAACGCGGCGGTACTCACCGTGAATACCCTGCCCGCCATCAGCGCGAATCCTTCGAACGCCACGATCTGCGTTGGGGCTAACAATACCTTCTCGGTAACGGCCAGCGGTACCGGTATTACCTATCAATGGCAACTGAGTACCGATGGCGGCGCTACATATAATAATATCGGCGGCGCCACCAATAACAGCTATACGGTTTCGGCTGTGGTGATCGGCATGAACGGCAACCGCTACCGTTGCGTGGTAACGGGCACCTGTGCACCCCCGGCCACTTCTTCGGCGGCCGTATTAACCGTGATCGCCCCGGTTACCATTTCCGCGCAACCCGCCAACGCTGAACTCTGTTCAGGGAACAATACCAGCTTCAGCGTTACGGGCAGCAGCACCCTTGCCATTATTTATCAATGGCAGGTAAGTACCGATGGCGGCACTACCTGGAACATTGTGGCCAATGGAAGCGTTTATTCGGGTGCCACAACGGCCACGCTGACGATCACCGGCGCCACGACAGCATTGAATGCGAACCGTTACCGATGCCAGTTGTCGAATGCCACCTGTACGGCGCCTACGGCATCGAACGGCGGCATCCTGACCGTTCGCGCCCTGCCTGTTGTTACATTAACGGCGGCACCGCTGACGGCTTTATTGCCGGGTAAAACAACTACGTTAACGGCCGGCCCCACGGGAACCGGCGGTGTGCTGGCAACAGCCTGGACCTTTAACGGCAATGCATTATCGGTTACTGGTAACAGTTATGTTGTCAACGTTGAAAAAGTGGGTAATTACCAGGTAGGAATTACCGAGACTTGGCCCAGCACCCTGGTTTGCGCGAATATCTCACCCGTCGTCACCATTACGGCTACAGTGAGCGATAAGCTGTTTATCTTCCCCAGTCCCAACGACGGAAGGTTTACTGTAGCTTATTATAACAACGGCGGCGCGAGCACGCAGCGGAAAATCGTGATCGTGGATTCGAAGGGTGCGAAAGTATACGACCGCCAGTTCGCCATCACCGGGGCTTATACCCTGTTGTCAATCGATCTGCGGGCAGGCAGCCGTGGTATATATTATGTGATGGTCGGTGATGCCAGCGGTAAGAAACTGGCTACCGGCAAAGTGCATGTACGCTGATCAATTAAATAAATAATATCGATATTTACCCAACAACTCCCGTCCCCTCATAAGGATGGGAGTTGTTTTGACAACAAGACGCGAACCCTGATTGCTTACAACCAACACGCTATTTATGAAAAAAAATCTGTTGATTTTAATGTCTATGGCCCTGGCGATTGCCGGCCGCACACAGGTGAATGAATCCGATCGCGCCATAGCCCTGCAGCTGGTGGAAAAGAATGCTGCAGCTATCGGGCTGCAACCCGCCGATATCGGAAATTCACTGATCGCGGGCAGCTATATCATTCCCGGTTCAGATATCAGGATGGTATACCTGCAGCAAAGTTTTAAAGGGATGCCGGTATATAACCGCCTGCATGTACTGGCTTTCCGGAATGAGAAAGTCGTATCCGTAGCGGGGAGCAGGATTCCCGCCCTGGAGCAAAAGCTGAATAAGCCGGATGGTTTGCCCGGAATTGACCCGGTAAAAGCGGTGACCGCCGCGCTGAAAAACATCAACACACCAAGTGAGGAAATGATCGTCCCCGTGAGCATCACGGAACAGGGAAGAAAATTCGAATTCGGCTCCCTGGGTGTTTCCACAGAAAATATTTTCGCCGAATTATTATGGTATCCTGTAGATGATCAAAAAGACGTTCGCCTGGCCTGGCAGGTGTTTGTAGCCCCGCGGCAAACTGCGGCTTACTGGATGATACGCGTGGACGCCAATACGGGTGAGATCCTGAACAGGGAGGACATGACGGTCTATTGTAACTGGGGCGATAATCATACCGGGCAGCAACCTGCCGGTAATCTGAAAAAAGAGGAGCCCCGGTATATTTTCAACAGGGACCCCAAAACCATTGAAAAAGATCAGGCCTTTCTTATCAATACTGCGACCTACCGCGTGGTGAAATACCCGGCTGAAAGTCCGCAGCATCCCGGCGGCACACCCGCATTGCATACCGATCCCTGGCTGATGTCGCCCGGTAACGCAACCACCCTTGGCTGGCACGATGACGGGTCGGTTACCTACGACAGTACGCGCGGGAACAATGCATTTGCCTATGACGACAGGGACGCGAATAATTTACCGGGGCGTTCGGGTGTAAGCACCACGGCCATTCCGAATCTTACGTTTGATTTTGTACCCGACTTTACTCTCGAACCTGTTATACGCACCCCGGTCCCCAACCAGCAATTCAATACCACCAATTTATTTTACTGGAACAACCTGATGCATGATCTTTCCTATCTCTACGGATTTACGGAAACGGCGCGGAATTACCAGAACAGCAATATGGGCCGCGGCGGTGTTGGAAATGATTATGTGCTGGCCGAAGCGCAGGATGGCAGCGGTACGAATAACGCTAATTTTTCATCGGGAGCTGAAGGAACACGCGGCCGCATGCAGATGTTCCTATGGCCCAGTCCCACACCCGACCGCGACGGCGATGCCGATAACGGTGTGATCGCGCATGAATATACGCATGGCATCAGCAACCGGATGACGGGTTCAGGAGTGGGTTGCCTTGGTAATATCGAGCAGATGGGTGAAGGCTGGAGTGATTACCTTGGTTTAATGATCACGCATAACTGGGCGACAGCTGTTCCCAGTGATGGGTTTAATAATCCGCGTGGCATCGGTACCTGGGTTCTGAACCAGCCCGTGAATGGCGTGGGCATCCGGCAATACCGGTATACAACCAATATGGCGATTAATCCCTTGACTTATGCTAACCTGCCTACCGTAGCCGTTCCCCATGGTGTGGGTACGATCTGGTGTACTACTTTATGGGATATGACCTGGTATATCATCCAGCAGGCCGGGATCAACCCGAACTTGTTCAATCCCGCTGGGACGGGCGGGAATTCCATTGCCTTAAAACTGGTGATTGAAGGGCTTCGTTTGCAACCCTGCAGTCCCGGGTTTATCGACGGACGCAATGCGATCCTGAAAGCAGACACGCTTTTCTTCGGCGCGCAATACAGTTGCGCCATCCTGGAAGCCTTTGCCCGCAGGGGTATGGGCCTCGGCGCTTCACAGGGGTCGTCTTCGGTGCGGGGTGATGAAACGATCACGTTTGTCAACGGACAGGCAGTGTTTACCACGCAACCGGTGAGCGCATCCGCCTGCGCGGGTACAAACCAGACCTTTACCGTGGCTGCAACCGGGGTTAATATAACTTATCAATGGCAATTGAGCACGGACGGGGGCGCCACCTTCAATAATATCGCCGGGGCGACTTCCGCTTCCTATACCATCTCGCCGGTAACCCTGGCGATGAATAATTACCAATACAGGTGTATCGCCACGGGATGTCCGCCTCCAACAACCTCCAATGTGGCCATTCTTTCGGTGTTTAATTCGCCGGCGATCACTTCGCAGCCCGCCAATGTGGTAGTTTGCGAGAATGCCAATGCCAGTTTCTCCGTAACGGCAGGTGGTACCGGTAATACGTATCAATGGCAATTGAGTACGGACGGCGGCGCCAATTATACGAATATCAGTGGCGCGACCAATTCCACATTAAACCTGATTTCCGTGACGGCTGCGATGAACAACAACCGTTATCGCTGTATTGTTTCCGTTACGGGTTGTTCAACACCGGCAACATCGAACGCGGGAATACTCACCGTGAATACGGCGCCCGCGGCAACGGCACAACCGCAGGCGGCGACCTTATGCGTTGGTGGCAATAATACTTTCAGCATCACCGCAACAGGAACAGGTCTTACCTATCAATGGCAACTGAGCACGGATGGCGGCGCGAACTACAATAATATCGCCGGCGCCACCAATTCGAGTTATACAGTTTCCGGGGCTACTGCCGGCATGAACAATAACCGGTACCGTTGTATCGTCAGCGGCACCTGCGCACCGGCGCTTACCAGTAATGCAGTTATACTGACCGTGGTGAGTCCTGTCGCCATTACGGCACAACCCACAGATGCGGCGCTCTGTTCCGGCAGTAATACCAGTTTTACAGTAACAACCAACAGTTCACAGCCGGTATCATACCAATGGCAGGTAAGCACCAATGGTGGCGGCACCTGGACCGATATAGCAGGCGCTACCACGGCAACGCTTGCTTTGAATAATGTAACCACAGCCTCAAACGGATTTCAGTACCGCGTACGGGTTTGGAACGCTGCCTGTTCAACACCGGCAAATTCAGCGGTCGCAACCTTAACCGTAAGGCAACTTCCTTCGGTTACGCTGAGTGCGTCCCCGCTGACCAGTTTATTACCGGGCCAGGTAACCACGCTGACCGCTACGCCCAGTCTCTCAACCGGAGGAACACTGACGACATCCTGGTTCCTCAACGGGAATGCGGTTGCGAACGTGGGCAATACCCGTGTCGTGAATGTTGAACAGATCGGAACTTACCGTGTTACCGTGCAAGAGACCTTTACCGGCGGGCTGGTATGTTCGAATCAGTCTACCGATGTGGTCATCGACGCCAAAGTGAGCAATAAGTTATTCATCTTCCCGAGCCCCAATGACGGAAGGTTCACCGTTTCCTATTACAATAACGGCGGCGCCAGTACGCAAAGGCGTATTGTAGTATTCAGTTCGCTGGGCCAGAAAGTATATGAGAAACAATTCCCGATTACTGGTCCGTATACACTGACCGCCATAGATATGCGGGCGGCTGCAAGGGGGATTTATTATGTGCTGGTTGGTGATGCGGCGGGAAATAAACTCGCGGAAGGGAAAGTGCATGTACATTAACAGATAATGACCTGACAGACGAAAGCCCCGCAGGTAAATGCGGGGCTTTTTTTATTTACTGATGATTTTAATTTCCACCCGCCTGTTCAGCATCCTTTCTTCTTCTGTTTTTTCCGGGTAAGGGAAAATAGGAGCGGAATGACCGAATCCTTTAAACGTAATCCTGTTGCCGGCAATGCCTTTTTCCAGCAGGTAATCGCGTACTGCTTTGGCCCGCGCTTCGGAAAGATTTTCGATGCCGGTTCCATTGTCCATTCCATCTCCCGGACCTTCCTGACAGCAGATATGTCCCTCTACACGTATCACCAGGTTAGGATTGCTTTGCATGGCATCGTATAATTCTTCCAGCATCGGGTAAGACATCTGCAGGAACTCATGAAGTCCGCCCAGGAAATTGATATTGCGCAATACGATCCTGGTGCCGCTGGTGGTACTGGTATCCGCAATTGTTTCCTTTAAGGATTTTCTTTCTGTTTTGATTGCTGCAGGAAAACTATCGGAAGATATGATACGGATCTGCACGCGACGGTTCAGTTGCCAGTCGGCGGCGGTTTTATTTTCATTTACCGGTTCCAGTTCACCGGCGGCGCGGACTTCCAGGAAAGCCTCCCGGGTTACGCCCCGCTTCACCAGGTATTCCTGTACCGCCCTTGCCCTTTTTCGGGAAAGCGTATAATTATATTCGTTAGATCCCCGGCTGTCGCAATGACCCACCAGTTCAAATCCGGTCCGGGTGGATTTCATTTGATGGTCTTGCCAAAGGCTGTCCAGTTGCCGGGCCGCAGACCTGCTGATATTGTATTTGCCCGTTTCAAAATAGACGGTACATGAATGCTCGCTTTGGGCCATGGCGGGGAGGGTGGCCAACAGGAGAAGGCCGGCAATGATGACTTTCATTTACTTTGTTTTAGTGCGGCCGGTGGTTCCGGGATATGCCGGGTGATAGCGATGAAACGCAAGTTCCGCCGTTTTCTTATATGCCGTTTCGCCGGGACCCGGATTTAACGTACCTTTGCAGGCTCAAAAAACAGGATATGATCAGTGTAAAAGACCTGAAGCTGGCTTACGGCAAAAGGGTATTGTTCGAGGAAGTGAACCTCAATTTCACCAGAGGCAATTGCTATGGTGTGATCGGCGCCAACGGGGCCGGGAAAAGTACTTTTTTGAAAATCCTGAGCGGGGAAGTGGAACCCAATAAAGGTATGGTGGAAATCACACCCGGCGAGCGAATGGCCGTTCTCAGGCAAAACCAGTTCCAGTTCGACGAAGAAACGGTACTGCATACCGTTCTGATGGGGCATAACCGTTTATGGAGCGTGATGAAAGAGCGCGAAAACATTTATGCGCTGGCTGATTTTACCGAGGAAGATGGGATGCGTGCGGGCGAGCTCGAAGCCGAATTCGGAGAAATGGGTGGATATACGGCCGAAAGCGATGCGGCCACACTGCTGAGTGAACTGGGAGTAAAGGAAGCTTTTCATAGTTCGCTGATGAAGGATATCCCTTCGAACCTGAAAGTGCGGGTGCTACTGGCGCAGTCGCTTTTCGGCAACCCCGATATTTTATTACTCGATGAACCGACCAACGGTCTGGACATTGA
This sequence comes from uncultured Chitinophaga sp., assembly GCA_964399755.1. Classification (GTDB taxonomy): domain Bacteria; phylum Bacteroidota; class Bacteroidia; order Chitinophagales; family Chitinophagaceae; genus JJ008. Next base: position 11,583 of record CAYNSL010000090.1, read on the forward strand.
AACGATCGGCTGGCTGGAAAATTTCCTGGCTGATTACGAGAATATCGTATTGGTAGTAAGCCACGACCGTCACTTTCTCGATGCGGTTTGTACGCATGTAGTGGATGTGGACCGCCAGAAAATTAAAATATTCACCGGTAACTACACATTCTGGTATGAGTCATCGCAGTTGATGGCCCGGCAAATCGGCGATAAGAATAAAAAAGTGGAAGAAAAGCGCCAGGCCCTGATCGACTTTATCGCGCGTTTCAGTGCGAACGCTTCCAAGAGCCGGCAGGCCACTGCGCGGAAAAAAGCGCTGGAGAAACTGACGATCGAAGAGATAGAACCCAGTTATCGTAAATACCCGGGTATCATTTTTCAGCCCCTGCGGGAAGTGGGGAACCAGATCCTCAATGTGGAGAAACTGAAAAAGACGGTAGAGGGCAGGAACCTGTTCAGTGAAGTGACCTTCACGGTGAATAAGGGCGACAAGATCGCGCTGGTTAGCCGCGACCCGCTGGCGGTGACCACTTTTTTTAATATCATCACGGCTGCCGCGATGGCCGACAGCGGTTCTTATGAATGGGGGAGCACGGTAACGCATGCCTATCTTCCGCAGGAAAACAACGAATTTTTCAGTAAGGAACTGAACCTGATGGATTGGCTCCGCCAGTATGTGCCTTCGCATGTGACCGATGTGGACGAGCCTTTTCTTCGCGGGTTTCTTGGCAAGATGCTCTTCAGCGGCGATGATGTCATGAAAAAAACGACGGTGCTGAGCGGGGGAGAAAAGGTGCGTTGCATGATCAGCCGCATGATGCTCCAAAACCCGAATGTGATCCTGCTTGACCAGCCCACCAATCACCTCGACCTTGAAAGCATACAGAGTTTTAATGAACAGTGCACTGCATATAAAGGCATTGTATTGCTGACCAGTCATGACCATACGTTTATGCAAACGGTGGCCAACCGGGTGATCGAGCTTACGCCAAAGGGCATCATTGACCGCCTCATGGAGTTTGATGAGTACCTGGCAGATGAAAGGGTGAAGGCGTTGCGGGAAGAGATGTATCATTAATGAAGACCCGGCATATGATGACGGGATCACCGGATCAATACCGTCGTTCCTTTTTGCGTATGCAGTTTTTTATCCAGTCCCAGCCCCTGAACCATCCATACATATACGCCTGTCGGTTGGAGTAAACCCTGGATGGTTCCATCCCAGCCCCGTTGGTTACCCTTCATTTCATAAATCACCTGTCCCCAGCGATTATAAACCCGGAAATAATTTAATTCTTTCACGCCGATCAGGATCGGTCTTAGAAAATCGTTTAGTCCATCATTATTGGGGGTGAAAGCGGTAGGTACATAGATCTTTACTTCCTTGATTGTTTTCACGACCTGTGTATCGACGGTCATGCAACCGCCGGCCGTCGTGATCTCGACCGTATACCATTG
>CAYNSL010000090.1:13122-14729 GCA_964399755.1 uncultured Chitinophaga sp.
CCGGATTGCATGGCTTTATACCGTGGTTGCGTGGCTCCGTTAATGGGATTATTATTCCTGAGCCATTGGATCTGTGTGGTCGGTACTACCTGCAGCACGGCGCTGTCACCCGAAGTAATGCAAAAAGTGGGTTTGCCCAGCAATTGCAGGCTGCTGTCAACCACAGAAGCTTTCACCAGTACAGTGTCGCTCGTTACACATCCGCCCCCGCTGCTCCGCGAGGTAAGATAGTAGGTGGTGGTGTTTGCCGGGCTGGCCATCGGGTTAGCGATATTCGGATCCGACAAACCCGCGGAGGGTGACCAGTTATAAACGATATTCTGTTTGGGCAGGCTGCCGATCAATACCGGATCTTTATTACAGGATACGGCATCAGGTCCCGCGTTGGCCTGGTAGTGCAGGGTGTCAATCAGTTTGGCATATAGTGTATCCAGGCAACCATAGCCGTTGTAGGGTACCAGTTCCACCGCGATGGTGGTACCGGCTGGTGGTGGTGGCGCGATATGCAGGGTTTGTGTGTTACCGATGACCTGGCTGAAGGATTGGTCGAACCAGGTATAATCTTTGTACCCATAAGGTGCGATCACGTTGATGGCCGTATCATCGGGGCAATAGGTAGCGCCGGTAAATTCATTACTGCATTCGGAGTTTACGTCAATATAGGCATAACCGAAATGACGTCGGAATGTGCAGTCGGCCGTTTTGAAGAACAGCCGGATGGTTTTCCCGGCTTTATTATTCAGGTTGATACTGACCGCCGACCAGTCCTTGCACCAAACGGGTGTGGAATCGGAGAGGGGAGATACAAAAAAGCCCGGCAGGGGGGAACCGTTTGGAAAGAAAGTGAACGAAGAGCAACCGATCAGTTCGCTGTCGGTTACGTTCATGATCTCCAGTTCCAGTCTTGGTTGCTGAAAGGGCTGGTGGTTGGGATCCTGGAAAACGACCGCGTAGTGATAGATCAGCGAGTAAGTATTTCGGTTAGACGGTATTGTGAATTCATAGGAAAGTCCTTCAGCCTGCGCACCGCCAATGGCGTTACCCAGTTTGACGGAATAATTACTTCCATTGGGGCAGACTACAGGGAATCCGCCGTAAGGGTCAGAGAATCCACCGGCGGTGGCCCTTGAATACATCACGTGCTGGTCGGGTGCCGGTCCGGCTGCGGGTACCAGGTAAATTGAATTACTGTTACCGGCTGCAGAAACGGAACCTACATAACAGGTCCAGCCGCTGAATGTACCGTTCTCGAAATCAATATTGGGGGGGCATCCCTGTGCCTGTATCCGGATGGTGGTCCAGGAAGTAAAAACCAGTACGCACAATAAGGCCCGGGGGGTTATGAAATGGCGTTGATAAGTATCAAAAAAGCTCTTTGTTCGCACGGGTCCCTGTTGATTATTAAAGATAAAGCATAATACGAATAAAACGGCAGGGGACTGCAGACGGTTGCCCCCTTTCGTAAACCGGGCGGAAGGGTAATTTTACGCGGGGCTTGACAATATTATTCCTTCTTTCTACCTTCGTCGCACAAGCAACTGCTTTGACCACTATTTCTGGAAGATCCATTCCTACCGTACCTGTTAATCCTTCCGGGAAAAATTAGT
>CAYNSL010000091.1:0-11532 GCA_964399755.1 uncultured Chitinophaga sp.
AATTGGTTGTAATTTAGCGGCATGAAATGGGACTATACATACCTGCTGGACGGTAATTTTCACCCCGACTCAAGGGTCTGGGTTTACCAGTGCAACCGCCTGTTCACGGTGGACGAGGCCCTGGAGATCGAAGAATTGTTGCGCGAATTCACCCGGCAATGGATGAGTCATGGCACGCCGGTAAAAAGCGAGGCCCATCTTTTTTTCGGCCAGTTTATCGTGCTGATCGCCGATGAAACCGCTTCGGGTGTCAGCGGTTGCAGCACCGACAGTTCGGTGCGAATGATCAAGGGGCTGGAGCAGCGATTCGGGGTACAATTGTTCGACCGGGCCACCCTGGCATTTGTAGTAAACGATAAAATAGAATTATTACCGCTCAGCCAGTTGCCCTATGCTGTCGGGAACGGATTTATTGGTCCCGATACCCTGTATTTCAACAACCTCGTGCAATCCAAAACCGAGTTGGAACAGCAATGGATCATCCCGGTAAAAGACAGCTGGCTTGCAAAAAAAATTTCGCTGGAAAAACCAGTTTCGTAATTTGGCCGCAGGCGGTTTCGTCTATAAAAGCGGAAGTAGCTCACCTGGTAGAGCGACAGCTTCCCAAGCTGTAGGTAGCGGGTTCGAGTCCCGTCTTCCGCTCTTGTTTATCTACAAAGGGAAACGTTGCGTATCTGTGCTGATCGTGGAGTAATGCTGCAAGACCAGGCTCCCGATCTCAACAATCTATGGTAAACCTGACATGACTCTTGTGCTTTGCACAACTTTTATCTTTTATCTGCCCCATTTTTCACTGACACCGCCTTCTTCGCCGTTTTTGTAAAATTATACGCCAGGCTCAGGCGGTAATTGCGGGTTTGGGTGCTGCTGAAGCTTTCGAGGTGGAAATTGGTGCCCCAGGTAAAAGAGCGGTTGCGTTGCTGCACAAAAGGATCGATGGCGTTAATAGTCACCACCAGTTTTTTGGCGAAGAATTTCCGCTGCACCCCCAGGTTCATGCTGGTGGTCCACTTCGCATATCCCTGCGGGTTAGCAAAGCGGTTCAGGTTGAAACTGCCGGTGATATTCCAGAGATCCGTGGGCGTGAAGCTGTAATTCAGGTTGGAGGTAAAGGAGCCGCCGTCGCGGAATTTCCTGACTGTTTTGTCGAAATCGCTGTAGGTACTGTAGGTATAACTCGCGCTGAGGTTCACTTTCAGTTTTTTTGACAGGGTCATTCCGTTCCAGGTACTTGCTTCGTATTCCCGGCGCCCGCTGATATTTTCCCAGGTAACCTGTGTTTTCCCGTCGGCCAGCAGGGTGCGCACCTGGCTGAAAATATCTTCAACAATATTGTAACCCAGCCCCAGGTTGATGTAATATTTTGTTTTGGTCCTGCCCAGCACGAAATCGAAATTATGCGCGGTGGATGCCACCAGTTTCTCATTCCCGAAACGGATATTGTACGGATCTGAAAAATCGACGGTGGGGTTCAGCTCACCGATCCCCGGGCGGCGGATACTGCGCCGGTAGGCCAGCGTGAGGCTGAGCTTTTCTTTCCAGGTCTTGTTGAAATTCGCAAAGGGAAGCCAGGTCCAGTAATGATTCTTCACGTCGCGCCCCTCTTTGAGCAGTTCAAACCGGATATCCGTTTTTTCGGCAGTTGTTCCCGCGGTAAAACTCAGTTCGCGGGCGAACACCTGCTTAACCGAAGCGCGCAGGTTGGTCACCGTCTGGTGGAACCAGAAATCATTGCTCAGCAGGTCAAGCGGCAGCATCGTACCCTCCGGTTTCTTTTTATAACTGGCCTCCACGTTTACATGGTTGTTGGAACGGCTGTAAGCAGTGCCCAGCGACAAAAAAGTCTTTTTGTTATCAAGCATCCTGTCATAGTTCACCCGCAGGTTGTGACCGTTGATCCGCGTATCGTTCAGCTGCCGCTGGGTGGAGTCCTGCCCGTTAGGCGTCGCATCGGGATTAAAATACTGCTGGAAGAACAAGCGGTCGTTTTTATTCACCGAAAAATTATAGCCGGAGATGATCTTCATCGTTTCGCCGGGCTTGCCTTTCCAGGTATAGCTGAGGTTGAGGGAAGGACTGTAATTATCCCCTTCGCTGTGCACATCGCGGCGGCTGAGTTTCCACAGATCGCCAAAACGGTTGATGTTGCGGTATTGGGTGCTGTTCAGGTTGTCGTAATCGTTCTGGTTATAATTCAGCACCAGGTTGAGCAGGTTGTTTTTATTGATATCGTAATCCATGTTCAGCCGGAAATTGGGCCGCCAGTTCTTGTTATTAAAATAATTATTGGTGTTGAAATAATTGGAGGAGTCCGTATAGATATTGTTCCTGACCGAATAGCCGTCGCCCCGCAGGTGGTTAAACCCTGCCCCGGCATTGATGCTCAGTGCAAAACCCTGCTTCCGGTAACTGAAATTTCCGTTGAGGCTGCCTTCGCCCCGGGTTCCGCCGGAAATATTGATACGGCCGCTCCTTCCCACTTTCCCTTTCCTGGTAACAATATTGATCACACCACCCTGTTCGTTTGCATACTGCGGCGGCGGGTTGGTCATCACTTCGATTTTTTCAATCGAACTCCCCGGCAGCGATTCAAGCAGGTCCTGCAGTTGCTGCAGGTTCAGTTCTACCGGCTTGTCGTCGATCAGGATCTTCGGCTCCTTGCCGCGTACGGTGATCTTGCCGTCGGAGTTTTTGGATACAAGGGGCACATTATTCAGCAGGTCGCTGGCATTACTGCCCGCCGCGATGGCCGATTCACCGGCATTAAAAGTAATATTGCCGTCTTTGGACTGCACCAGCGGCTTTTCTGCATACACGATTACTTCATCCAGTTGCTGATTGGCGCTGGCTTTCAGCACAAGATCATTCAGGTTGAAATCAAACCTTTCGGTCCTGAAATAAATACTGTCCAGTGAAAGGTGCTGAAGTCCCACATGGGAGATCCTGAGCCGGTAATATCCGAATGGGATCCCTGACAGCGTAAATGAACCGTCTTTGTCCGTCACACCCGAATGCCGGTGGGTGCTGTCATTCATGGCAACCAGGACGACAGTGGCCCCCTCCACGGCTTTTTTACTTTCATTGAGCACAGTGCCCGTAATGATCCCGGGGTCTTTGGCCTGGGAAAACACAGCAGGGGATAAAAGGGAAAGGCAGTAAAGAAGGATAATCTTTTTCAAACCGGTGATTAGACGTCAAAGATAGTTTGCCACTTGCAATGGGTTGGGGTAGAACAGCATGGATACTTATTCAGGAAGTCCATAACTTGTTAAAATCTGCCATCCTGTCGCAATTCAGGGGTATTTCAGTATATTTGCCCTCCAAATTTTTGAGGAATGCTTGACTATGTGTCAGATAAATTAAGCCCTGAAAACGAGGCGAACCACGATGAAACCCGGCAGGGGGAGGCTTATGCACCATTTGCCGGGGACCCCAACTCTTATAAAAAAAGGTTTTACATAGAAAGTTACGGTTGCCAGATGAACTTTTCTGACAGCGAAATTGTGGCTTCCATCCTGCAGCAGCAGGGTTTCGGGGCTACGCGCAATGCGGAGGAAGCCGACCTCATCTTTATCAATACCTGTTCGATCCGTGAAAAAGCTGAACAGACCGTCCGGAAAAGACTGACCGAGTTCCGGAAACTCAAGGAACAAAAAAAGGGTACCCTCGTTGGGGTGCTGGGCTGTATGGCCGAGCGGCTAAAAGCGAAATTTCTCGAAGAAGAACAGTTAGTGGATATCGTGGTGGGCCCCGATGCTTACCGCTCGCTCCCCCTGCTGGTGGAAGAAGCCGCGGGCGGCCAGAAAGCGGTAAACGTATTGCTCAGCCGTGAGGAAACCTATGCCGATATTTCCCCGGTGCGGCTCGACAGCAATGGAGTAAGCGCTTTTGTAAGCATCATGCGCGGCTGTAATAATATGTGTTCGTTCTGCGTGGTGCCTTTTACCCGCGGTCGTGAACGAAGCCGCGATACGGACAGTATCGTTGCCGAATGTGCCGGTTTGTTTCAGCGGGGATTCCGCGAAGTGACCCTGCTCGGTCAGAACGTGGACAGTTATTATTTTACCTACGAACAATCAGGCGAAACGGTAACCTTCGCGGGGCTGCTGGAGAAAGTGGCACAGGTCTCTCCCCTGCTCCGGGTACGATTTTCCACTTCGCATCCCAAGGACATAACGGATGAAGTACTGCATACGATGGCGCGCCATGATAATATCTGTAAATATATTCACCTGCCGGTACAGAGCGGCTCCACGCGTATCCTGCAACTGATGAACCGCACCTATACAAGGGAATGGTACAAAGCGAAAGTAGACAGGATCCGCGAACTGATTCCCGGATGCGGCATCAGTTCTGACATCATTGCCGGTTTTTGTACCGAAACGGAAGATGATCACCTGGATACCCTGAGCATGATGGAATACAGCCGCTACGATATGAGCTATATGTTCATCTACAGCGAAAGACCCGGCACCCTGGCGCAGAAACGATTTAAAGATGATGTGCCCGAATCTGTCAAGAAAAAAAGGCTGCTCGAAATCGTTGAACTCCAGAACCGGCTTTCCCTGGAAAGCAACCGCCGGGATATCGGGTCCGCATTCCGGGTATTGATCGAAGGTGAAAGTAAACGCAGCGACAGGGACTGGATGGGCAGGAATTCGCAAAACAAAGTGATCGTGTTCCCGAAAGACAATTCTTCGCTGGGAAAAGGCGATTATGTTGATGTAAAAGTTAATGATTGCACCCAGGCTACTTTATTGGGCACGATCGTATAAAATGATTAACAGGCGGGAGACCGCCAGGAGATAACGTGAAAAATGGATATTCAGATTATTAAAAACCGTTTTGGCATTATCGGTAATTCCCCGGCGCTGAATTACGCGCTGGAAGTGGCCGCGCAGGTGGCGCATACCGATCTCACCGTGCTGATCAGCGGCGAAAGCGGTACGGGTAAAGAAGTTTTTTCACAGATCATTCATTCCCTATCGGCCCGCAAGCACAACCCCTTTATAGCGGTCAACTGCGGCGCCATCCCCGAAGGAACGATCGATTCCGAACTGTTCGGACATGAAAAAGGCTCTTTTACCGGCGCCGTAGACGCGCGCAAAGGTTATTTCGAAACCGTAAACGGCGGAACGATTTTCCTGGATGAGATCGGTGAATTACCGCTGGGCACGCAGGCCCGCCTGCTGCGGGTGCTGGAAACCGGGGAATTTATCCGCGTGGGTTCTTCCAAAGTGCAGAAAACGGATGTTCGCGTGATCGCGGCCAGTAATAAAGATCTTTTACAATTGGTAGAGGCCGGTAAATTCAGGGAAGACCTGTATTACCGGTTAAGCACGGTTCCCATCCGCGTACCGGCCCTGCACGACCGCCCCGAAGACATCCACCTCCTGTTCCGGAAATTTGCGGCTGATTTCGCCAACAAATACAGGACGGCCCCGGTGCAGCTTGATGAAGAGGCCAAACAACTGTTAATTAACTACCCCTGGCCCGGCAATGTGCGTGAATTGAAGAATATTGCCGAACAGATCTCGGTACTCTCGCATGATAAACAGGTAAACGCACGTGAACTGGGCAAATACCTGCAACCCTATTCCAATAACCGTATGCCGGTGCTCGCATCGGCAGGTGGCAACGGGCAGGAATTCTCCAATGAACGGGAGATTCTTTACAAGCTCTTCTTCGATATGAAGAAGGATGTAACGGAACTGAAGCGGATGTTCCTCGACATTTTGCAGAATCCGAATATGGTGACGCAGCACCAGGCCTTTATCAGCGAACTGAAAAATGCGGATTCCCTGCCGCCCGTGATGGTGCAGCCTTCTTTACAGCCGGCACAACCGGTGATCATGAATAACGAGATCCATGAACATGTGGAAGTGGACGAAAGTCTCAATATCATGGATAAGGAAAAAGAACTTATCATCAAGGCGCTGAAAAAACACAAGAGCAAAAGAAAAGACGCGGCGCTTGACCTGGGTATCAGCGAAAGGACGCTGTACAGGAAACTGAAAGAATATGATATAGAGGAGTAAGGAACAAGGGTTAGAAAACAGAAGGAACTGGTTATATGAATTTTGAAAACAAGGATCATAAAATGAATACGAATGCTGCAGCGTGCCGGACCCGCGTTAGCGGTAAATACGGTATTCATTATATCGGCAGGATTGCAGGATTACTGCTGGTGCCCTGTATTTTATTCCTCGGTTCTTTTTTCAGCGGCTGCCATGTTTATAAATTCAATGAAGCCACCGTACCCGACAGCATCCGCACCGTGAAAGTGAACTATATCGAGAACCGGGCGCGTTATATCAACCCGCAACTGAGCCCGCGGCTGACGGATAAACTGCGGCAGAAGATCGTGGGGCAGACCAGGCTAACCCAGACCAACAACGATAATGTGGACTGGGAGATCACCGGCATCATTACCGACTATAGTTTCAGCACTTCCGCCATTTCCGGGCAACAGGTGGCCAATAACCGGCTGACGGTAAGCGTACACATTACATTAAATGATCATAAAGCGGATAAAACAAGCGATTACGACGTGAGCCGGAGTTTTGAATTCAAAGGCAACCAATCCTTCCAGCAGGCTGAAAACGCGCTGGGTGATGAAATGATACGAACACTGACCGATGAAATATTCAACCGGCTCTTTTCAAACTGGTAATATCAAATTATCTTGTACGCATGAACCCCCGGATCAATCAACTGGTAAAAACGCTGCTGCAAAAGGAATCGCTTGACCAGTGCAGCCTGCAGGAACTGCAGCAGTTTGCCGACCGGCATCCTTATTTCGGGGCTGCGCAATTGCTGCTGACCAAAAAAATGCAGGCGGAGAGTCCAGACCGGTATGACGAACAACTCCAGAAAACTTTCATGTTCTTTCACAACCCGCTTTGGGTAGAACATCTCCTGAATGATACCGGGAAAGCAGAGATAATCGCGGCCCCCGTTGAAGCGAATGGCATACACATTATTTCCGGTACTAACCCAGCAACAGAAACCGGGGAGATGCCAGTCCACGATGAACAGGCTGTGGCCGGTACACCCGCCCAACCGGAAATAACATTGCAGCCTGCCGTTGAGGAGATAAAAGAACCTGTGACGATACCAAAAACGGAAACAGCAGCACAAGCCAAAGAAGAATTATTGTTCGAGCCCTTTCATACTGTCGATTACTTCGCATCACAGGGTATCAAACTGAAACAGGAAGAAAAACCTAAGGACCTGTTCGGGCAGCGGCTGATGAGCTTTACGGAATGGCTGAGGACCATGAAACGCCTGCCCGCGGGTGAACTGGAAAAACAATCGGAGCCCGTAGCAGAAAAGAAAGTGGAAGAACTGGCGGAACATTCCCTGAAAGAGGGTGATGTGATTACCGAAGCCATGGCCGAAGTCTGGGAAAAACAGGGTAACCGGGCCAAAGCCATTGAGATATACGGTAAATTAAGTTTGCTCGAACCCGCTAAAAGTCTTTATTTTGCAGCGAAAATTGAGGATTTAAAGAAATTAAACTGACATGACGACGCTCTATATTATATTGATTGTGGCTGTTTCCGCGGTGCTGGGACTGATCGTATTGGTACAAAACCCCAAAGGCGGCGGACTGGCCGGGAATATCGCTGGTTTCAGCAACCAGTTCATGGGTGTCAAACAGACCACGGATGTACTTGAAAAAGGCACCTGGCTTTTCGCGGGACTTATCGCGCTCCTGAGCCTGCTTTCGGTGGTCTTTATTTCAAAGACCAGCACTACCGGCGCGCCCGACCGTACCAATGAAGCCCGGGGTGCAACGGTACCCGCGACCACCAACCCGCAGGTTCCCGCCAATGCCGTTCCGATCACACCCACACAGCCGACTACAACACCGAACAAATAATTTGAATACATTGAATATACTTTAACCCCGGCCAGTTGCGCCGGGGTTTTTCTTTGTGGAGCGAAGCCAGTAAATTGCAGCAACATCAACTTATCCTGCCACTTGTATGGCTAAAAAAATCATCCTTACCGGTCTCCTGTTCATCCTGCTGACCGGCGGTTTCCTTGCCTACAGGCTTTTCAGACCCGCGGTCAGGATAACCAGCCCCGAACAAACCTATTTTTATGTCCGTACGGGTGATGATATCGCCCGCATCCGGGCAAACCTGGTTGCGCAACACTTTATAAAAGGACCCGGTTTCGGACTGGCCACTACCCTGCTCCGTTTTAAAAAAGCAAAACCCGGCCGTTATAAACTCAGCACCGGGATGAATCTCTTCAAACTGGTGCGGATGCTGCGCGCCGGCAACCAGGCCGAGGTAAAAATGGTGATCATCAAAGAAAGAACGCCCGAATCGCTTGCCGCGAAATTCGGGCCTTCGAAAAAATATGATTTCGAGTGCGATTCCCTACAGCTGATCGCCCTGCTGAAGAATAATGATTCGCTGGCCAGGTATGGTGCCGACACGAATACGGTTATGGCCCTGATCCTGCCTTATACATATTCCCTGAAATGGAACAGCGGGCCCGATAAAATTTTCCGGCAGTGGATAACGGCCTACCGGAAGTTCTGGACTGCCGAAAGAAAAGTAAAAGCCGACAGCCTGCATCTCAGTCAGCTGGAAGTCTCCACCCTCGCTTCTATCGTGGAAGAGGAAACCAACCGGGCCGAAGACAAATACAATATCGCCAGCACTTATCTCAACCGGTTGCGCACCGGCATGAAACTGCAGGCCGATCCCACTATCAAATTCGCCCTGAAGGATTTTGGATTGAAGCGGATCACCGGCACGCACCTGCAGGTAGTTTCGCCGTATAATACCTACCTGAACGCCGGGCTTCCCCCTGGTCCCATCTGCACCCCATCGCCCGAAACGATCGATGCCGTCTTAAACGCGCCTAAGACAGATTACCTTTATTTTGTGGCCAGCGACAAATTTGACGGCAGCAGCGTATTCACCACCAATTATGCCGATCACCTGAAATATGCCAGGCTTTACCAGCAGGAACTGACCCGGCGGATGGATTCGGTTAAAAAGGCCAAAGCGAAACCTTAATGCCCTTATTTAAAAAAATAGGCCACCGGATCGCGGAACTGCCGCCGCTGAAATTCCTGATCGGCAAAAGCAAGACCACATCCCTGCCGGGGTTCCGGCAGATCCCCATTTATGACGTGGTGCAATTTTTTTTCGGGCAGGTGCGCACCATCGGGATGACGGAAAGATCTTCGGCCATCGCGTTTAATTTTTTCATGGCCATCCCGCCGGCGCTGATTTTTCTCTTTACCCTGATACCCTTTCTTCCCATCTCCCAGGAATTTGAAGAAAGCCTGTACAGCCTGATCCGAGACGTGGTGCCAGGTGAAAAAGACAATGCCAACCTGATACATTTCCTGCATGATTTTATCAATAAACCCAGGAACGGTTTATTATCACTGGGTTTTGTGCTTTCCGTGTTTTTCTCCTCAAACGCGGTCATGGGTATCATGCGTTCCTTTGATAAGAATTATATCGGTTTCCGCAAGAGAAAGGGAATCCAGAAAAGGGGCGCTGCGCTGAAGATCACGATGGTGCTGTTCCTGTTTTTTATTGCTTCCATTTTCCTGCTGGTGGCGCAGGGACAGGTGCTGAAACTGATCGGGATCCGCAATGCAACGGTGCGGAGCATCATCATCAACATCAGGTGGTTCGTGGTCGTCTTTCTTTTTTTCGCCTGTATCTCCTATATCTACCGGCATGCCCCCGCCGTGCACAAAAAATGGCGGCTCATCAATCCCGGATCTATCCTTGCCACTTTCCTGATGATCCTATTCACCCTGGCATTTTCATACTGGGTAAGCCGCTTTGGCAACTATAACCAGGTTTACGGATCCATCGGTACCGTGCTGATCCTGCTCCTGCTGATTTATTTCAACTCACTGGTATTATTAATTGGTTTTGAGCTGAATGTCAGTATTTCTTCCCTGAAAAGAATTGCAGATGAACGGAAAGAAAGTGATGCGGACGGCGAGGAAAATACGGCCTGAATTCCGAAATTTGAATACTCAAAAAAATAACCATGAAAAAAATATTATTAGCAGCACTCCCGGTAACGGCGCTTGTTTTCGCCCTGAACGGTACCGGCGACCCCCTCCCGATCGGCTCCCCCATTCCCAATCCCGAATTAAAGATGAAGGACATTTCGGGCTCTGAGGTTTCCTTTAAGGACGCCAGCGGGAAAAACGGCCTGCTGGTCATGTTCAGCTGTAATACCTGCCCGGTAGTGAAACGCTACCAGACGCGCAGCAACGAGATCTGCAAATACGCCATGGACAAGGGTATCGGCGTGATCCTGCTGAATTCGAATGAAGCGTACCGCGACAACGGCGATTCTTATGAGGACTCAAAAGAATACGGAAAGCAGAACGGTTACACCTGGCACTATGTGATGGACGACAATTCAAAAATGGCAGATGCGTTTGGCGCCACACGCACCCCTGAATGTTTCCTGTTCAACAACGAAGGCAAACTGGTTTACCACGGCGCTATCGACGACAACTCCAACAGCCCGGAAGAAGTGACCCGCAAACACGCGGTGATCGCCATGGATGAAATGGTGGCCGGTAAAGATATCAGCACGAAAGAAACAAGATCGGTGGGCTGCACGATTAAAAGAAGGGGCTGATTCCTGAATCTGTACAAATATTTACCCCGGTCTGATGTACCGGGAGAATCCCGGATAAAATTATCCGGGATTTTTTATGGAAAGAAAAAAGGGGGGCATCCCAACTAATGACAAATAATTACCCAACTTCCCCCCGGGGAATAAAACTGACGCTTATGTTTACCCACCCCCTTGTCAGCCGACTGCTCATCATCGCCTTTATGATCATTGTCGGATTTGCCCTGGCCAAAGCATTTTATACCGGGAGTTTCCTTGGCATCATCCTGGCCATGGTCAGTCTTGTGGCCGGCATTTATTTTATCCATACCCTTATCCGGGCCAGGAAGGAACTGGAACGCGAAGAAGCTGCTTAATTTTTTCCAAGTAAAGCCATGATTTCTTTCTTCAGTTCTTCTTTCGGGAGCTGTCCTTCGAAAAATTTCCGGTAACCTGTTTTATTATTGATAAACAAGGTTGCCGGAACCGCTCCCGACCATTTGGGGTCTATTTTGGGACAGAAATAATCTGCGTTGGATTCATTAAGCCAGATAATCGGCGCTGTAAACTTCCGCTTCTTCGCCAGTCTAAGGATTCCGTCGGGGTATTCCTCTTTATAATCCACGCTGACCAGCAGCAGCCGGACGCTGTCCTGTTCTAATTTTTTCACTTCGTCCTGGAAATACGGAATTTCGGCCACGCAGGGTCCGCACCAGGTAGCCCAGAAATTGATCAGCACCGGTGTTTGGCTTTCGGCAATTATTTTTTCCACATCGGCAATCTTCACGGCCCTGATCTCCTGGCCGTAAGCCGATGCCGATATCAAACCGGCCACGATGAATAAGGCGAATCCCCGCATCAGTTATCTAACATTTAAAATTCAGCATTTAACATCTTGCATTCAGCATT
>CAYNSL010000091.1:11632-14674 GCA_964399755.1 uncultured Chitinophaga sp.
CATTTAGCATTCAACATTTAAAATTCATCTGTCTTTAAGCTCCATTCCTTCAGCAACTCCTGTTTCATGACGTCTCCCATATCATTCCGGTTGTAATGACCCGCGATCATTTTCTGGCGGTAGGCTTCGTAAAGGGTTACCGCGCAGGCCACGCTGATATTCAACGACCGGATAATGCCCACCTGGGGGATCACAAAATTGCCATCGGCCAGTTCCCTGATCTCATCGCTGACCCCGCTATGCTCATTGCCAAAAACAAGTGCGGTCGGTCTGGTCATATCGAGCTCATATAAACCTACAGCATCGGCGCTGAGGTGAGTAGTTAAAATATTTGAATAGCGTTTCCGCAGGGATGAAAAACAGGCCGCCGCATTGTCAAAGTTGTGAATCGTCAGCCATTTGGCCGCGCTTGAGGAACTTTTAGCCCCCCATTTTTTGTGCCGGGGGATCCGCGTATTGAGCACATACACCTCCTGCACCCCTACCGCATCGCAGGTGCGCATCACCGCGGAAATATTATGCGGGTCGAATACATTCTCCAGCACAACAGTGAGGTCGGGCTGCCGCTTTTGCAGCACCCGGGTGAGTCGTTCAATTCTTGCCGGTGTCATTGAAATTGAGGGCTTTAGCTTGCAAACTTCGGTAATTTAAGTATATTTATAGTTGGCGATTGCAGATTTGTATAAACCATTCCCCGTTATTTAATCCGGGAAGCAGGTTAGGCTCAAAGTCGATTGTAGATTTGCCGCCTTATCCGTTTAACGGTTCACTAAAAACAAATGCTATTATGAAATACCCGCCTGTTCAAAACTATATCAACGGGAAATTTGTAAACGCGTCATCCGCGCGCACATTGCCCGTTATCTCCCCGGTTGACGGGAACCTGTTATCATCGGTACCGATGTCGACCGGCAAAGACCTTGACGAAGCTGTGAAAGCGGCGAAAGCTGCCTTTCCCGTTTGGAGTAAAATGCCGATCAAGGAAAGAGTACAGGTTTTTTTCCGCTATAAGACCTTACTGGAAAGACACCTGAAAGAACTCGCCGAACTCTGCAGCGAAGAAAACGGCAAGACCTATCCCGAATCGGTGGCCGAGATTGAAAAATGTATTGAGCTCACCGAATTCGCAACCTCATTACCCCAGTTGGTCACCGGTGAAATTCTGGAAGTGAGCAAAGGTGTGGAATGCCGGACCGAACACGTACCGCTGGGCGTGGTAGCCTCTATTGTTCCTTTTAATTTTCCTGCGATGGTGCCTAACTGGACAATCCCCAATGCCATCGCCCTCGGGAATTGCATGATCCTCAAACCCTCGGAAAAAGTGCCATTGAGCTGCGCGAAGCTGGCGCAGTTATTAAAGGAAGCGGGATTGCCCGACGGGGTATTCAATATCGTGAACGGGGACAGCGAGATCGTAACGGCGATCTGCGACCACCCGGGTATCGAAGCGGTTTCATTTGTGGGTTCCACCAAGGTAGCGAAGATCGTGTACCAGCGTGCCACGCAAAACTTCAAAAGAGCGCTGGCGCTGGGCGGCGCCAAAAACCACCTGATGGTATTGCCCGATGCCAAACCCGATATGACCGCGCAGAACGTAGCGGCCAGCATGAGCGGTTGCGCGGGACAGCGCTGCATGGCGGCATCGGCCATGGTGGCGGTGGGCGAGGTGGACCATATTATCGAAAAAATATGTACCGAAGCAAAAAAAATTGTGCCTGGTGAAAACCTTGGCGCCGTCATCAGCAAAGAATCCAGGGACAGGATCGAAGGATATATCACGGAAGCGGAAAAACAGGGCGCTAAGATCCTGGTCGATGGGCGCAATGCCACGGTGAAAGGGAAAGAGAACGGCACCTATGTGGGTCCCACGGTGATCGATTATGTGAAACCGGATATGGCGGTGGCCAAAGAAGAAATCTTCGGACCGGTGATTTCCATTATGCGAACAAAAACGGTGGATGAAGCCCTGGCCATTGAAAACGCAAACCCTTATGGCAATGCGGCTGCCGTGTTCACCCAGAACGGCGGCATGGCCCGTTATATCATCGATAAGGCCAGTGCCGGCATGATCGGCGTGAACGTGGGTGTACCGGTACCCCGGGAGCCCTTTAGTTTTGGGGGGTGGAACGAAAGCAAGTTCGGCGTAGGTGATATCACCGGGAAAAGCTCCATTGAATTCTGGACAAAGCTGAAAAAATCCACCACAAAATGGAATCCCGAGGCCGGTGTTAACTGGATGAGTTGATTTTTGTATTGCACACGGATAACACGGGTTTTACGGATAGATACGGATTTTTCTGCATCGCTGAAACCGGATCAGGAAGAATTGATGAAATATGAAACATGAATCGATTACCGAGAAAATAATCCAGGCATTTTATAAGGTCTATAATACGCTGGGGTATGGATTCCTGGAAAAAGTGTATGAAAATGCACTTTATATAGAATTGACAGCAATGGGCTTTCATGTCTCAAAACAGGAGAAGATAACCGTACATTATTCAGGTCATATTGTTGGGGATTATTATGCGGACCTGATTGTCGATAACATCATTGCCATTGAGATAAAAGCACAGGATTATCTTGTTGAGGAAAATGAGTTCCAGTTGATCAATTATTTGAAAGCCACCACCATTGAAGTGGGATTATTATTGAACTTTGGCAAAAAGCCGCAATTGAAGAGAAAAATATTTGACAATGACAAAAAACCAATGTTGAAAAAATAAAAGTGTGGATCCAAGATTTTGCAAAGCAAAATTCAATCCGTTTCAATCCGTCCGGCCTGTGTCATCCGTGTGCCGGGTATGAACAGGGAATTCATCGGACAATGACATAGCCGGTGAAAATTTAATGAGCTGACTAAAAATTTGTATATGAGTACGAAGACAATTTCTGAATCAGTAGACATCATCCAGGATAACCTTAACTACACCCTCTTTTCGTGGAGTAAACAGAAAGGCATCGCGCCGCTGGCGGTGAAACATGCCGAAGGTGTTTACCTGTACGATTATGACGGCCGCCGTCACATTGATTTTTCCTCCG
>CAYNSL010000092.1:0-14048 GCA_964399755.1 uncultured Chitinophaga sp.
TCAATGGCTCAATGACTCAATGGCTCAATGACGCAATGCAGGAATTGAGCAATTACGCAATTATTTTCCCGTCTTTCATATGCAATACACGGTCGCTGAGCTGCGACATTTCCTCGTTATGGGTTACGATCAGGAAAGTCTGGTTGAATTGTTTGCGCAGGTCGAAAAACAACTGGTGCAACTCCCGCGCGTTGGCGGAGTCGAGGTTGCCGCTGGGTTCATCGGCAAAAACAATATCCGGTTTATTGATCAGGGCCCGGGCCACGGCTACTCTTTGCTGCTCACCGCCGGAGAGCTGGTTGGGTTTATTGTCCACCCGGTTTTCCAGTC
This sequence comes from uncultured Chitinophaga sp., assembly GCA_964399755.1. Classification (GTDB taxonomy): domain Bacteria; phylum Bacteroidota; class Bacteroidia; order Chitinophagales; family Chitinophagaceae; genus JJ008. The sequence goes on from CAYNSL010000092.1 coordinate 331, forward strand.
CCAGCTCGCGCAGCAGCTCCACCGCTTTTTCCCGCACTTCCGTTTTCTTACGGCCCGCCAGCCAGCCGGGGATACAGACATTCTCCAGCGCCGTGAATTCGGGGAGTAAATGATGAAACTGGAATACAAAACCGATATGCCTGTTGCGGAATGAGGCGAGCTGGCGACCGCTCAGAGAATTGATCCGGGTATTATTAAAACTTACTTCGCCGATATCGGCCCTGTCGAGCGTGCCCAATATATGCAGCAGGGTACTCTTTCCCGAACCCGAGGGACCGGCGATGCAGACCACTTCGCCCTTTGCCACTTCGATATTCACTCCCTTCAGCACTTCCACGGGTCCGTAGCGTTTGTAAATGTTTTTTCCGCTGAGCATGCGTTACATATGCGTTGTTTAATCCGATGGCCCTGAAAATTCCCGGCCCGAAACTATACAAAAGGGGCTTAAAAGTTTCAGGACGGGTCTGTCCGTTCAAAATTAATCTGCCTATCCCGGGATCACCGGGCCCGGGTCGCCCCCACTTTAAGAAAACCTTCAAAAAACCGTGTACAACTAAGGATTTGGAAAATTCGTTATTACAACTACTTTTGCGAAAAATTAAGGGGGCGCCCCCTTTTACGGGAGGCTTAAAAAAAACCTTATTCAATATTAAAACCCTTAGAAGATGTTCTGGACTTTAGAATTAGCCTCGTACCTCGAAGATGCTCCCTGGCCGGCCACGAAAGACGAACTGATCGATTACGCGATCCGTTCCGGCGCCCCGATCGAAGTGGTAGAGAACCTGCAGGAACTGGAAGACGAAGGCGATGTATACGAGACCATCGAAGATATCTGGCCCGACTACCCCACGCAGGATGATTTCCTGTTTAATGAAGATGAATATTAGGGAAGCTTTGAGCGATGAACTTTGAGCGGCGCGCTCACCCGTCCTTCCCGATCTCATTCCGCTTACTTTGTTTCCATTTTCTCCATTACCCCCAGCGTAACACCCGTAAAACTGAACCCGCCGTCGTGGAAAAGGTTTTGCATGGTGACGTATTTCGTCAGATCGCTGAACAGGGTTACACAGTAATTGGCGCAGTCTTCGCCCGTGGCATTCCCCAGCGGACTCATCGCTTCGGCGTAATTGATGAACCCGTCGAAACCCTTTACCCCGCTCCCCGCCGTGGTGCGCGTAGGCGATTGTGAAACGGTATTCACCCGCACTTTTTTCTTAACCCCGTAATGGTACCCGAAACTTCTTGTCACGCTCTCCAGCAGGGCCTTCGCATCGGCCATCTCGTTGTAATCGGGAAATACACGCTGCGCCGCGATATAGGTCAGGGCCACCACGCTCCCCCATTCGTTCAGCGCGTCGAGGTCCCAGGCCGTGCGCAACACCCGGTGCAGGCTCATGGCCGAAATATCCAGTGTTTTCTGGTTCCATTCGTAATTGAGCTCGGTGTAATGTTTGCCCTTCCGTACGTTCAGGCTCATCCCGATGGAATGAAGGATGAAATCAATCTTTCCCCCGAAATGCTCCATCGATTTTTCAAAAAGGTTTTTGAGATCGTCCATATTCGTCACATCCGCGCCGATCACGGGCGCGTTGCCGCAGGCGTCAGCCAGTTTATTGATCTCGCCCATGCGCAGGGCCACCGGGGCGTTGCTCAATACGATCTGCGCGCCTTCATCATAACACTTCAGCGCGGTTTTCCAGGCGATGGACCGCTCATCGAGCGCCCCGAATATGATCCCTTTTTTTCCTTTCAGGAGGTTGGTTGACATGACAGTGATTTTTATGGCGGTAAAAATAAGGAGATATTTCTAAGCTCCCGGGAACAGGACTTTGATCAGCAGCACCACCAAAAATGTATAGCCGAAAATGAGCCCGAACATCGTCAGCAGCCACAGCAGGAAGCGCCGCAGCGAATCGCGGGGACGCATCACCCGCTGCAGGTACTGGTAGAGCAGGTAAAGCGGTAAAAGGGAAATGATGATGATCGCCAGGATCAGCAGGGCTTTCAGTTTCACGCGGGATTTGTTTGCCGCAATTTAGCGGGATTGGCGCAGGTTTAATGAACAGCGCGCGCGAAATAACGGAATACTGCATCGTTCAGCGGGATGCTCAACTGTCTTTACCCTGCTGCCGAAATCGATACAATGCCCTTTTCTTATCTTCGCAGCAATCAATAAAAGCTGGCGCGCACATGACGATTTCCTATAAATGGCTGAGTGAATACCTTCCCGTAACCGTTGAACCCGACAGGCTAAGCCGGATCCTGACCTCGATCGGGCTCGAAGTGGAAAGCATGCGTCCCTATGAAGAATTGAGAGGGGGGTTGAAAGGCCTGGTGATCGGCGAAGTGCTGCAAACCGAAAAACATCCCAATGCCGATAAACTCACCCTGACCAAAGTGGATATAGGTTCGGGTGAACCGCTTTCCATCGTTTGCGGGGCGCCTAACGTAGCCGCCGGCCAGAAAGTGATCGTGGCCCCCGTGGGCGCAACGATCTATCCGTTCAATGCTGAGCCCCTCACCATGAAACTGGCAAAGATCCGCGGCGCGGAAAGCCAGGGTATGATCTGCGCCGAAGATGAAATCGGGCTGGGCAGTTCTCACGCCGGTATTATGGTATTGCCCGCCGACGCGAAAACGGGAACCCCCGCCGCCGCGTATTTCAAACCCTATGAAGATATTATCTATGAGATCGGGCTTACCCCGAACCGCATGGACGCGATGAGTCATTGGGGCGTAGCGCGTGATGTCTGCGTTTACCTGAGCCATCACGATAAAAAAGATATCAAACCCGTATGGCCGCGTATCGCCGGCGGGAATGGTTTCAAACCCGATAACCATTCGCTGACCATCGATGTCAGCGTTGAAAACAGCAAAGCCTGTCCCCGGTACAGCGGACTCAGCATCACGAATATCAGCATCGGGGAATCCCCGTTGTGGCTGCAGCAGAAACTAAAAGCCATCGGTCTGCGACCCATCAATAATATCGTTGATATTACCAATTTCATCCAGCATGAAACGGGGCAGCCGCTGCATGCATTCGATGCCGACCGGATCGCCGGCAGGAAGATCATCGTAAAAAATCTCCCTGAAGGAACGCCATTTGTTACGCTCGATGAAAAAGAACGGAAATTAAGCGCGGAAGACCTGATGATCTGCGACGCCAGGGAAGGGATCTGTATCGCGGGCGTTTTCGGCGGACTGCAGAGCGGCGTTACCGCTTCCACCAAAAACATTTTTCTCGAAAGCGCCTGTTTCGACCCGGTAACCACCCGCAAGACTTCCTTCCGCCACGACCTGCGCACCGATGCCGCCAGCCGTTTTGAAAAAGGAACGGATATATCGGCAACGGTGAACGTACTGAAAAGAACCGCCGGGCTCATCAAAGAGATCTGCGGGGGCGAAACCGCTTCTGACATCGTAGATATTTACCCGGCGCCGCAACCGAAATCAACGGTAACGGTGAAATGGCATTACATTAAAAAACTGAGCGGCAAGAATTATCACCCCGACGCCATCCGTGAGATCTTAACCGGCCTCGGATTCGGGATCACCCGGGAAGGTGTAGATGAACTGAGTCTTACCGTTCCCTTTCACAAACCGGACATCCGCCTTCCCGCCGATATCGTGGAAGAGATACTCCGGATCGACGGTCTCGATCAGGTGGAGATCCCCGGCACCATCACTATCTCCCCGTCCACGGAAGAAAACAATACCCGGGAACGCTTCCGTGAAAAAGTAGCGGAGCAGCTGGCGGGACTCGGTTTTCAGGAGATGATGACCAATTCGATCACCCAGGCTGCTTATTTTTCGGAAGCGGAACAGCAAACCATGGTGAAAATGCTGAACAGCCTGAGCGCCGACCTGAACATACTCCGGAACTCTTTGCTGGAAACCACGCTGGAAGTGGTGGCCCGCAATCTCAACCACCGGAACAATAATCTTCGCCTCTTCGAATTCGGCAAAGCCTATCAAACGGCGGGGCCCGGAAATTATTCCGAAAGCGAAAAACTTTGTATCGTTGTTACAGGGAATAAAACAGAAGAGAACTGGCGGCAGAAAAACGAACCTGCCGATTTCTATTTCCTCAAGGGTATAACGGAACGCGTACTGCAGTCGCTGGGGGTGCAACCCGCACAACCCGAAACACTGGAAGTACCCAAACTGGACGATCATATCGTGTACCGGCACAATAACCAGGTGGTCGCGGGACTGGGACAGGTAAAAAAATCAGTGCTGCAGCTGTTCGGGATCAAACAACCCGTATACTTCGCGGGACTGAACTGGGAGTACTTGTCCTTGCTGGCATCCGGCCAGACCGCCCAGATCCGGGAACTGCCGCGGTATCCTGCAGTGCAGCGCGACCTGGCCATGATCGTGGCCAAAGACCTGGCCTGGGCCGAAGTGGAAAAAACAGTGCAGGGAGCCCGGCTGGGAAAATTACAGGGCATCCGGCTCTTCGATGTATTCGAAAACGAAAAAATAGGGAGCGGGAAAAAATCCATTGCCGTTAACTTTACTTTCCGGGACGATGAAAAAACACTAACCGATAAGGAAATAGACGGGTGGATGGGAACACTTATGCAACGCCTGGAAAAAGAACTGCAGGCGGAGATCAGAAAATGAACAGCACCGAACAACAATTAAAGCGGATCCAGGATAAACTCCAGCAATTGCTGAAGGAGCATGCCGTATTGCAAAAAGAAAACAGCCGGCAGAAAGAGGAACTGGAAGCCCTGCACCGCAGGAACAGCGAACAGCAGAAGAACGTGGAAGAGCTGAAACAGCAGGTAAGCGTATTAAAACTCGGCGCGGGAGAAATGAGTGAAACGGATAAGAAAGAATTCGAAAAAAAGATCAACGCTTATATTAAGGAAATCGACCGCTGCATCGCCCTGCTCAGCGAATAACCGGTTACGAAGAAATGAATGCTGGATAGCTGCAACTATAAAGCGCCTGCTCCCCCTAAAAAACTTAACACTCAAAACCTAAAACTTAACCCCTAACACTAATACCTCAGACTCTTTTCACGAGGTTCATCCGCACTTCATCCTCCCCCTGCGACAGTTCCAGCGTGTATTTCCCGTAGGGCAGGTCATTGAGCCCTTCCCAGGTAAGGTCTTCACGTCCGTTCAGCATTTCTTTTTCGATCGTGCGGCATACACGACCGGCATCATCTTTTAATACGCCCCGGAGACATTTCCCTTCCGGTAACGACAATTGGAGTTGCAGGGTGTCGATAAACACCGATGACTTAACTTTGACAAACATGGCAAACGTTTAAACCGTTTCCTCAGGTGTGCAGCATCTTTGTTTTAAAGTGGATAATGGCAGGGTGGGTTAGCAAAACCGAATATACCAATTTGAAATTGAAATCTCCAACTATATGAGCGAATTAATTGCCATTTCCGCCCAGGTCGCCGACCGCAGCTACCGGATCAAGATCAACCCCGAAGATGAAGAAGTGGTCCGGAAGACCCTGAAAACGATCAACGACAGGATCATTGAGTTCAAAACGCAGTTTGCCGGCAAGGACATGCAGGATTATATCGCCATGGTGCTGGTCTGGTATGCCACCGAGCAGCATGAACGGACAGCCGCCACGGTGGAAAAGGAAAACCTTTCTGATCAGCTGGATACGATCGAAAAACTCCTGGATACCCGGGGTTAAAATCCCTTCTTCCCTTCTATCACTTCTCCCAGTTTCTGGTCCAGTTCTTCCCCGCGCAGGTTCTTGGCGATGATCTTTCCGTCGGGGTCGAGTAATAAATTCTGCGGGATGGCTTTGATACCGTACTGCTTCGCCACTTCGTTGTCCCAGAATTTCAGGTCGCTTACATGCGTCCACTCCAGCTGGTCGTCGTGGATGGCTTTCATCCATTTTTCCTTCTGTCCCGGCCGGTCGAGCGAAACGCCGATGATATGGAAGTTCTGGCCTTTGTATTTGTTGAAGACTTTGACCACGTTGGGGTTTTCGGCGCGGCAGGGTCCGCACCAGCTGGCCCAGAAATCCACCAGCACATAACGCCCTTTGAAGGAAGAAAGCATAACGGGGTTGCCGAGCGTGTCGTTCTGGGTGAAGTCCATGGCCATCCTGCCGATCCCGGTTTTTTTGGCCACTTCAATATCCTCTTTGAACGCGATGGCGGAGGGATAGTTCCTGTTGGCGGCGGAGAGGGAATTGAAAATAGGCTCCACGATCTCGGGTTTTATTTCCCATCCCGCGAATTGCTGCAGGGCGTAAAAGGCAAGGGGTGAGGCGGGATTGCTTTTGACATATTCACCATACACTTTTTCCCTTTGTTCCGCGTCGAGGTCATCGATCTGCTTTTCCACTTTGGCCTGGTTTTCCTTATCCTTAGCCTTTCCATACGCGGTGTATTTTTCGATCAGCGGCTTCATGCGATCGTCGAAGGGCTTTGCTGCCTTTTGCAGTTTGGTATATTCAACATGGGCGGCAGATCCCTTTACCTGCACATTGCTGAATGAATCTACCGATGTTACTTTTATTTTGCCCGGTTGTAAAAAAACCACCGCGATATCGCGGGCTCCAACAACCGTAATTTTTTTACCGTCGGCCCCGGGCAGGTAACGGGCCCTGATGCGACCGGCCACCGGCTCGGATATTTTTCCGGAAAAACTGTACTTACCCCCCTCGCTTTTCACGCTGTCGGTTTTCCATTCGCCGTCGGTCCGGTACTGGAGGAATATCCACTCGGGTGTAAGTGCCAGGTTTTTGAATTTGCCGCTGATCTTAAAAGACTGGCCTTTGTCCTGCGCCATGGCCAGGAAAGGCAGGAAAGCGGCGATGATGAGTATTCTTTTCATACTTGGTTGTTGAGGGGCCAAATTACTGAAATTGGCTCCCCGAAACGCGCGGAAAAGGCCGGGGAAGGCTCTTTTTTATACAAACGGCTGATTTCCGGGGCCATTTCCGCAGAACCCTTTCATTTTGTATCTTCGCTGATTACATCCCCCGGGGAATATGAATTTATGGTTAACGTTATTCCCGACCCCCGGCAGGGAGATCATCATTATGAAACAATTAAATAAAAACATTCATGGATCCGAATATACTTTATGTCATCATTGGCATAGCCGCCCTGTTGGCGGGCATTATAGCGGGTAAACTGATTTTCGCCAGGAACACCCGCAAGAAAACAGAAGAAGCAGAACTCCTATCCCAGACCATCATCAAGGAAGCCGAACTGAGGGCCGAAAATATCCGGAAGGAAAAAGAACTCGAGGCCAAGGAAAAATTTGTGCAGATGAAGGCGGCCCACGACCGGGAACTTTTTGAGAAAAACAAAAAGATCAACGATACGGAGAACCGGATCCGGCAGAAAGAACAATCCATCAACCAGAAGGAAAACAGCCTCGACAAGCAGATCAAGGACAATGAAGCCATCAAGGATACCCTGAACCGACAGATCGAACTCGTCAATATCAAAAGAACCGAGCTGGAAAAACACCAGGAAGAACATATCCGCCGCCTGGAAAAAATTGCGGGCCTTTCCGCCGATGAAGCCCGGGCCCAGCTGGTGGAAAGCCTGAAGAATGAAGCGCAGTCGCAGGCCCTCAGCATCCAGCAGGAGATCATTGACGATGCCAAGCAAAAAGCCAATAAGGAAGCCAGAAAGATCATTATCCAGACCATACAGCGCACCGCCGCCGAACAGGCGATTGAAAACTCGATCACTGTTTTCAACCTCGAAAGTGACGAAGTAAAGGGACAGATCATCGGTCGTGAAGGACGTAATATCCGCGCCATCGAAGCCGCCACGGGAGTCGACCTGATCGTGGATGATACCCCCGAAGCGATCATCCTCTCTTCCTTTGATCCCCTTCGCCGGGAGATCGCGAGGCTGAGCCTGCAGCGGCTGGTAACAGACGGCAGGATACACCCGGCGCGTATCGAAGAAGTGGTGGAGAAAACAAAGAAACAGATCGAAGAACAGGTGATGGAGATCGGCGAAAGGACCGTGATCGAACTCGGTATCCATGGCCTGCACAAGGAACTGGTACGAATGGTGGGCAGGATGCGGTTCCGTTCTTCCTATGGTCAGAACCTGCTCATGCACAGCCGGGAAACAGCCAACCTCTGCGCCACGATGGCGGCCGAACTGGGACTAAACCCCAAACTGGCGAAAAGGGCCGGCCTGCTTCACGATATCGGTAAAGTACCCGATGAAGAAAGCGAACTGAGCCATGCCCTGCTGGGCGCCAAGCTGGCTGAAAAATACGGTGAAAACCCCGCCGTGGTCAATGCCATCGGCGCCCACCACGATGAAATGGAAATGCAGTATGTCATCTCCCCCATCATCCAGGCCTGCGACGCCATCAGCGGTGCCCGTCCCGGCGCCCGGCGCGAGATCATGCAGCAATACCTGCAGCGGATCAAGGACCTGGAAACCCTGGCCATGGGGTATAACGGCGTTGAAAAAGCCTATGCCATCCAGGCAGGCCGCGAACTGCGCGTGATCGTGGAAGCGGATAAAGTGACCGACCAGGAATCCGATAAACTCTCCTTCGAGATTGCCCAGAAAATACAAACCGAAATGACCTTCCCCGGACAGATCAAGGTAACGGTGATCAGGGAGAAGCGGGCGGTGAATGTAGCTCGTTAATAAGGAATTAGGTATTGGGAATTAGGAATTTGGGGGTAAATAACAAGTTTTCGGAGTATAAGGCCTAATTCCTTATTACAAATTCCGAATTCCTCCTTACCTTTGCGTTCCCTAAAAAAGGTAAAAATGAACGCCATACAATACGTACACGAGCAACTGACGGGCAAGAAGGATTTTCCCGCTTTCAAGCCCGGTGACAATATCACGGTGAACTACAAGATCATCGAGGGTAACAAGGAAAGGATCCAGTCTTTCAAGGGTGATGTGATCAAAACCCAGGGAACGGGGCATACTGCCAGTTTCACGGTTCGTAAGATCTCCGATGGCGTGGGCGTGGAAAGGGTATTCCCTTACTATTCCCCCAATATCGAATCCATCGTTCTGAACAAAACCGGTCATGTACGCCGCGCCAAGTTGTTCTACCAGCGCAACCGCAGCGGTAAGAGCGCCCGGATCCGTGAAAAACGCATGATCGCCGAAGGAGCGGAATAATTTACATCCACAGGATATTTTAAGGCCCCGACCCAACCGTCGGGGCTTTTTGCTGTTAACCGGTTATTTGCAACAATATCACGTATATTTTTCCGGACTTAGTATCTTTGACCCTTAATACGTCAGATTATGATACAGCCTACTTTACTGGGTGTTCTGGGTACCAATGAGATCATCATCATCCTGGTGATCGTACTGCTCCTCTTCGGGGGCAAGAAGATACCCGAACTGATGCGGGGACTGGGCAAGGGCGTAAGGGAATTCCAGGACGCGAAGAATAACGTCAAAAAGGAAATCGAAGACAGCGCCAAAGACGTCAAGAACGCGCCGAACAGCTGATCCTCCGCGTACATTTTATTTTATCTATCTAAAAACAACGGCATTTGTTTGCTTTCTCTTCCATTGAGCGTTTTCATGCCCAATTAGAGGAAGGAAAACTGGATTGTGTCACCACCGTGCAGCACTACCTGCAACGGATCGATGCCACCCGCCACCTGAACGCTTTTATAGAAGTATTTGCCGGTGAAGCGCTGGAACGCGCACGCCTGCTCGATGAAAAAAGGAAAAACGGGCAGCCAACCGGGAAACTGCACGGCGTGGTGATCGGCATCAAGGACGTGATCTGTTACCGGGACCACGCCGTTACCGCCGCTTCAAAAATCCTCAGCGGCTTTTCATCACTCTATTCCGCCACCGCCGTGGATCGCCTGCTGGCGGAAGACGCCATCATCATCGGCCGGCTCAACTGCGATGAATTTGCCATGGGTTCCTCCAACGAAAACTCTGCTTACGGAAAAGTGCTGAACGCCCTCGATGAAACCCGGGTGCCCGGCGGTTCATCCGGAGGATCAGCCGTAGCCGTACAGGCCGGGCTCTGCATGGTTTCACTGGGAAGCGATACCGGCGGATCCGTGCGCCAGCCCGCTGATTTCTGCGGCATCATCGGGCTGAAACCCTCCTATGGGCGCATCTCCCGGTACGGGCTGATCGCCTATGCTTCGTCATTTGACCAGATCGGGATCTTTGGCAGCACGGTCGCCGATGTGGCCCTCCTGCTTGAAGTGATGGCCGGTGCCGATGACTATGACAGCACCGCATCGCAGCGGCCGGTTCCCGCATATGCATCAACGTTAGTAAGCGACCGGCCATTCCGTTTCGCCTATTTCCCCGCCACCCTGGATCATGCCGGTCTTGACCCGGAGATCGCATCCGCGATCGGCAAAACCCTGGGCGACCTGGAAAATACCGGGCAAACGGTGGCGCCGGTTGAATTTGACCTGCTGGATTATGTCGTCCCCGCCTACTATGTGCTGACCACGGCCGAAGCTTCGTCTAATCTTTCCCGTTATGACGGCCTGCGGTTCGGGTACCGGAGCCCGCGGGCGGAAAACAACATGGCGGCTTTTTATCCGGCCACGCGCTCGGAAGGGTTCGGGCCCGAAGTAAAACGCCGGATCATGCTGGGCAGTTTCGTCCTCAGCGCCGGTTATTATGATGCCTATTATACGCGGGCGCAACGGGTACGATTGCTGGTTACGGAGAAGATCAGGACCGTATTTGAGAATTATGATTTTATTATCATGCCGGCCTCACCCTTCACCGCTTTTAAGGCAGGTGAAAAAACGGAAGATCCCATCGCCATGTATCTCGCTGATATCTATACCGTCATGGCCAACCTCGCCGGTTGTCCCGCCATTTCTCTCCCGCTTTACCGGCACAGCAACGGCATGCCCTTCGGACTGCAGGTGATGGCAAACCGTTTTGATGAGGTATCTTTACTGCAGGTTTCACAATGGCTGATACAGCAAAAAAATACATCCGGCGCCTGAAACTGCCCCGGCAGCTACTGGCCATCATCCCGGGCCCTGCCCTTCTATTGCTCAGCTTTTCCGCGCAGGCCGGAATACATCAAACCGGAAACGGTACAACCATTTCTTACCGCGATACCAGCATCCGCGATTCCATCACCCTACCGGTTCCGGATCCCAAATCGGGGTTTAAGAACATGCTGGAATCGGCCTACGGAGGCGATGGCACCAAAGGCGCGAAACTGAACCCGATGGCGGTCAGTTTTGTCGAAAATTATATCGCCAAAAACAGGAAAGGCTACGAGGCCATGAAAGAATGGGGCAAACCCTATTTCGATCTCATGGATAATATCCTGTCACAGCACGGCATCCCCAAAGAAATGAAATACCTCGCCGTGATCGAATCGGGACTGAAAGCGGACGCGCTCTCAAAGGCCGGCGCCCTTGGCCCCTGGGCCTTTATGCCGGGTACGGCGCAATTGTACGGGCTCCGGACCGGAAACAGGTATGACGACCGCATGGATTATTTCAAAAGCACACACGCGGCCGCCCGCCTGCTTACTGACCTCTTCCAAAAATACGGCGACTGGCTGCTCGTGATCGCAGCATACAACGGCGGCGCGGGCAATGTGGACAAAGCGATCCGCAAAAGCGGGGGCAGTCGCGACTTCTGGACATTGCAGTATTTTCTGCCCAACGAATCCATGAACCATGTCAAGAAATTTATCGGCACCCATTTTATCTTCGAGGGAACCGGCGGCATCACCACGGTCACCAAAGAAGAAAGAAAGGACTGGTTACTGCAAAATGCCACGGCGCAGCTCAATGAAGAAGAAATGAAAAACTCCACCGAATACCTGGTTACGGGACGGTTCAATTCAGCGGTGATCTTACGTTATATTGAAATGGAGAAAGCCGCGTTTGACCGTTACAACCCGGGATTTGACAACGAGATCGCCCTGAACGGTAAGTATAACCTTCGCTTGCCCCGGGGCAAGATGAATATCTTTATTGCCAAACGCTACCAGATCCTCGACGAAAGCATGCAATTGCTGCTGCAACCCGCGCAGGCCCCATTACCCTGATCATCGCCCTGTTTTATTCCCCCGTCAGTACTTTCCGGATCGCCGCCGCTTTCCAGCCGCTTTCCTCCCATTCTTTTACCGGGTCGCTGTAATAAGTGATACCCGATCCCGCCTGGAATGAAAGATATTCCGTAGCTGCATTATACATCAGGCTCCGGATCACCACATTGAAATCAAAATCGCCGCCCGGCGACAAATACCCGAGCGCTCCCGAAAAAATACCGCGGCGCGTGCGCTCATATTGTTCGATCAACTCCATCACCCTTTTCTTGGGAGCCCCCGTCATGGACCCCATGGGAAAACAGGCCCTGATGATTTGGGAAAAGGAAATATCATTTTTCAATTCACCGCTGATCGTGGAGATCATCTGGTGTACCTGCGGAAAGGAATATATGCCGAAAAGTTCCTCTACCCGCACCGTGCCTTCCCGGCAAATGCGTGACAGGTCGTTCCGTACCAGGTCGACCACCATGACATTCTCCGAACGGTCTTTCGCGCTGTGATACAAACCTTCACGGCTTTGCTGGTCTTTTTCAGGATCAGGCAGGCCCCTTTTGGATGTTCCCTTTATGGGCTGCGACAGGATTTTATTCCCCGTTTTTTTTAAAAATCGTTCGGGGCTCGCGCAGATCAGCCAGCGATCGTCTACCCGGTACAGCGCTGAAAACGGGTTCGGTGATTCGCGCCCAAGATCGCGGTACACCTGCAGCGGATCGATCCGCGCATTCTCCGCGAAAAACTCCTGGCAAAAATTGATCTCATAACAATCCCCGCGCAGGATATGCCGCTTCAGTTGTTCAATGACCGCGATATATTCTTCCCGTGTGAACCGTTGCCGGATGGCCGGAATTTTATGCGCTGTCGCGCCGGGTGAAGATTCCCGCATGATATTTTCATATACCTGCCGGGGATCCGAAGCCGTGATGACCATCTCTGTTGCCGAAAGCCGGACGACGAGCTCGGGTTCGAAGAAAAAAAGATCGGGAAAGCCGATATGATCGGGGTGAGCTGAATGCAGCGCTTCGGTTTCATTCTTCAGGTCGTAGCCAAGGTGACCGAAAAGCCAGCCCTGGTGCTGATCCCTGAATTGCTGCAACCGTTCAAGGGCACTACCGCTTTCAGCGCGTAATGACCGTTTTACCCCCGCCCCGAGCAGGCATTCATAGGAATGGACTGTGTCGGGGTACCCGTGATTGTCGAGAAAACAAAAAGTGCCGAACCGTTGCGCGTGGTTCAGCACTTTTTCTTTAACCTGTTCAAAACTGTCAATCGGGAAAATGCAGTTGGTAAAGGTTGTATGATGCAATGGAATGAACAGACTGGTTAATAATCGTCTTCCTCGTCGTCGTCAAAATCCTTATCGCTGAAGAGGTCTTTGAACTCGTCATCGATTTTGAATTCATCCTCTTCGAATTCGGCGCCTTTTTTAGCGGCGGGGCCTTTCTTTCCTTTGGAAGGGGGCAGGTCGAATTCCTCGAAATCAGGATCCCATTCTTCCTCTTCTTCCGGTTTTTCCCAATCATCGGGACCATCATCGAGGTCATCATCATCATCCTCCTCCTCATCCTTCTTTTTGGAGATGCCCGCGGCCTTCCCCACTTTTTTCAGGGGTTTATCATCGTCCTCCTCTTCCAAATCATCGTCTTCCTCTTCCTCTTCCACTTTTTTGGGTTTGGGAGATGCTTTTTTCGCGGAGTTTTTTTCGG
>CAYNSL010000093.1:0-13875 GCA_964399755.1 uncultured Chitinophaga sp.
GTCGAGGCTACTACTCCCACTGAAACAGCAGTGATTTTTTTAACGGTCTGAATCCGCCATTCCAGCCTGTGGAATAATATTAACGGATATTTTCCCGCCAGTTTATATCTTCCTTGTTTTAAACCCCGCGCGTGATAAAAAAACTGTTTATGAAAGGTTGCCTGCTTTTTGCTGCGTTCCTGCTTTCTATGTTTTCCCGGGCCCAGGATAGCAAACCCGATACGGTAAAAGTCGGGGTTTATATCACGAGCATTCACGATATCGATTTCAAGCAGAAAGAGTATACCGTTAACTTATGGTTATGGCTGAAATACAGGAATAAAAATTTTGATTTTGAAAATAACCTAGAAGTACCGCAGGCTAAAACGGTTACCCGTTCCTTTACCACCATAGATACCACGGGCGGGCGGGTGTACATGATGATGAAACTGCAATGCGTGATGAAAGACTCCTGGCGGATCAACAATTTTCCCTTTGACCAGCAGCGGCTGCGGCTCTCGATCGAGAATTCACAGTTCGATTCGCGGTACCTCGTATTCGAAGCGGATACCGTGGGCAACCATTTCGACCCCCGGTTTACCCTCAGCGGGTGGACCATCGACAGTTGCGTCGTTTACACCAATATCAAAAAATATGAAACCGCCTTTGGCGACGAAAGCCTGGCGAAACCGCATACCGAATACAGCGCATTCCGGGTCAGGCTCGTGATCGACCGTTCTGCCGGCGGCCTTTTCTGGAAAATGTTCCTCGGCATGTATATCGCCTTCCTGATCGCCTATGTATGCTTCTTTATTCACGCCGATATTATTGACGCCCGCTTCGGGCTGGGGGTCGGCGCCCTTTTCGCCGTCGTGGGCAATAAATATATCATTGATTCCTCGCTGCCCGAATCCACCAGTTTCACCCTGGTGGATACCCTGCACGGGCTCACCCTTTTCTGTATATTGGCCGTGATCGCGGCCAATGTATATTCCCTGCGGTTATTTAAAAAGGGGAAATCCAAACAGGCGAAGAAATTCGATGTGTTTACCGCACAGGTCGTACTGGTGCTCTATATCCTGCTGAACATATTTTTTATAACCCGCGCCATTCCCTGAGACCCCGGCAAACTGCGTTCGCTTCGTAAACCGGATACAAATACGCGGGAATGCCATTATTTTATATCCCGGAAATATTTTTTACCTTCCCTTTCACTAAACTCCCGCATATGGCCGTCACACCCGGTAAACCCTCCACTTTCCTGTTATTCCCCTGGGGATTAATGTCCATTGTTCTCGTACTCCTGCTGAACCTGACGCTAAACGGAAGCTGGTTCAACAAAAACTGGAGCTGGATCGCCCTCGTGCTGATCATCCCCGCGGCGATACTCGAAAATTTTAAAGTGGGTTATTCCACCATGCGCATCATGTTCATGAAAGTGGTGTACTCGCTTCTCTCCTTCCTGCTCGTGGGTATGGCTTTTGGCTCGGCCCTGACCGGCTGGCATATCGATAAATTCCAGAAGATCGCCGGCGTGAAATCGATCACCCTGCCCTGGTATGTGCTGCTCGCGCTCGCGGTGCTGCTCCTGATCCAGGTAGCCCAGCTCTTCAGCATGCTGAAAGCGGTGAAAAGGGAATTCATGCAGCTTGATCCCGACCAGTAATCAGATCTGCTGTAAGGCGGCTTTTAGAAATGGCCAGGTCGGCAGCGTGGAGATGATCTTCAGTTCCCCGGCCAGCGAACTTTCATTGTCGAGGAACTGCAGCACCCGCTGCACCCTGTTTTTCCGGAACAATCGGGTAAAAACCGTCCGGCCCGGCAACCGGTCGTGGTACAGGATATGCAGGAGCGTGTGATCGTAAAAGAGAAATCGCTTAGGCGTTACCGGTAGTCCCTCCAGGGATTTTCCCGCCAGCAGGCGTTCCAGTATCCGGTCAGACTGCTTCTGGATGAACTGGAAGGTGTACCCGCTCGATGCCTTGGTTTGTCCCCCCGCGGTGCCGATCTGCCAGCCATGACCCTTAAACCGGAGCTTTTCGTTGGTCATGGGAATCACGCCAAACTCTTCTTCCTTCACGGTATACTTTTCGATCCGCAGAAAGTTTTTGATATAATCCCGCAGTTCGGCATCGTACTGATCCCTGGGCAACAGCGACCTGGTGAAGAGGGTGTATTCCACCAATGCGGTGGTCGGTGTAAAGGGAAGCACGTATGCGAACGTGGTTCCGTGATCCTGGTGCACGCGGAAATCCATCATTGTGGCGCGGCCGGGGTCAAATACCGGCGATTCCGTTTCGATCAGCCAGCCTTTAAAATGCTGAAGCAGCCGCAGTATCTTTTTATCTTCCGATGGCTTGTAAATAGAATTGAAAACGACGGGATCGCCCACCGGTTGCTTTTCACCGTCGAGTATGAAATAAGTTTCCCCGTCCTCCCGGTACCAGTCATCTACCTGCGTGTAAACGGTTTCGATATGGGCCTGTTCGCGAATCAGGGAAAAACAATGGTTGTAAAAATCGATGCCCCTTATCATTTTATAGGTGTAGGGCGCGATCGTCGTCTCTTCGCTGAACCCCTCGCTGAAAAAAGTAATCACCGGCCATTTTTTATACACGATGGCATCAAAAAAGCCGTTTTCTTTTTCCCAGAAACACCAGGTCCGGTCGTTTTTGTTTTTGGGGTCCTTGTCCAGCAGCAGTATTTTCTTATCCGTGAAACGGCCCGACCGGACCATCCGCATCAGCAGGCTCAGGCTGGCGCAACCCATCCCGCAAAACACGAAATCATATTTCTTTTCCCTGGGTCGGTTAGCGGTTCCGGGCATGGTTGAATGGATTGGAGCGACTAAAATAGGAAGACTTGTTCAATAGCCGGGCCGGGGGTCTGTTTAAGAAACGGCCGTCGTTTCCGCCTCGGGCGCATATTCCACTTTTGCATTCCCGGCCATCAGCTTTTTATCGCGGCGTACTTTGTCCCAGTATTTTTTATTGACAAAGAGGAAACCAAAACTTTCGCCGTGCTGTTTGCCCAGATGCTTGTGGTGCATCTTATGCGCCCAGCGGATGGCGCGCACATACGTGTTGTTACTGCGGGAAAACCACTTGAAACGCTGGTGGATGATCACATCATGCACCAGGAAATAGGCAAAGCCATATAACATGATGCCAAAACCCATCGACTGCAGCCACCAGGTATGTCCGTAGGTGCCGAAATAGATCATCAGGAAACTCGGCACGGCAAAGATGAAAGCAAAAAGATCGTTCTTCTCAAAGATACCCGGCCTCACCTGGTGATGGTCTTTGTGCAGCACCCAGAGAAATCCGTGCATCACGAAACGGTGCGTGCACCAGGTAATGCCTTCCATGATGATGAAGGTTAGCAATAACACCAATATGTAATAGACAATGTGCATTTGATAGCAAAATTATAATCTTCCGGCCATTTGTCCATCATAATGCCGGTTCAGCCATTCTTCCACCAGGGGAAATGCGATCCGGAACCAGGCCGTATATTTCTGCGGGTGCGATTGCAGGGATTCCCGAATCTCCCCGGCGGTTTTAAAACAATAATCCATCGCTTCGTCTTTGTTCATATCAACGGGACCATCATATATCCCCGTCAGTACATGATCAAATTCATATTCGGTCAGGCCATTATCGAGATCAGCCCTGTACACGAAATCAAATATTTTAGTCAGTTCCGTCTCAAACCCCATTTCTTCCACGAGCCGCCGGCGGGCCGCGGTCATGATATCTTCTCCCGGCGCGGGGTGACTGCAACAGGCATTGGTCCAGAGACCCCCGCTATGGTATTTACCAGCCGCGCGTTGCTGCAGCAGCATCTCTCCGCGGTTGTTAAAAATAAAAATGCTGAAGGCGCGGTGCAGTACTGCCTTCCGGTGCGCTTCCAGCTTACCCATGGTACCGGTGGGACGGTCCTGTTCGTCCACTAATATCACTTCGGGTTCGGGCATGTTAAATAAGCCGGAGCTGGTTTTTTACACCGGCCCTGAAAATGATCATGGCCTTGTAGTAATTGGGAATGCGGATCCTTTTCTCCAGCACCTTGGCCGGTTTCATTTTCCGGATCTTCTTAAAGAGGGATAGATAATATTTATACGCCACGTACACCCCGAATCTTGCCTTCAGGGGCAACTGGACAATGCCGTGATAGGCATCCCGGAAATCCTTGTGGATGTCTTCCTCGATCTTTTTCTTTTCTTCGTCCGTGAAATTATTAAAATCGCATCCCGGGAAATAGATGCGCGAAAGACCATTGTAATCGGACTTGATATCGCGCAGGAAATTTACTTTCTGGAAAGCGGCGCCCAGCGAGCGGGCGGGCATTTCAAGTTTATCGTACAGTTGTTTATTCCCTTCGCAGAAAACATAGAGGCACATCAGCCCCACCACTTCGGCCGATCCGTAAATATATTCCTGGTAACCCTTGCAGTCGTAGGTTTTCTTTTCCAGGTCCGTTTCCATACTGTGAAAAAAAGCGTCGACCAGTTTGAGATCGATATTGTAGTCATTCACCGTTTTCTGAAAACTGTTCAGGATCGGGTTCAGGCTGATGCCCCTTTGGATGGCCTGGTAGGTTTCTGTCCTGAACTGTTCCAGCAGGGCTGGCTTATCGTGTTCGTGAAAAGTGTCCACGATCTCGTCGGCGAACCGCACAAACCCGTAAATATTGAAGATCGGCGTCCGCAAATCCCTGTGCAACATCCGGATAGCCGATGAAAAAGAAGTGCTGTACCGCTGGGTAACGATCTTACTGCAATGTTCACTGGTTGTATGAAAAAGATTAACCATACACTCAATATAGTATAATTATCCCATTTTCTTCATTAAATATTTGGCCACCACTTCCCCGCTGATCAGGCTGGGCGGCACACCGGGTCCGGGTACAGTAAGCTGACCCGTAAAAAAAAGGTTTCGCAGTTTTTTACTGCGGCAGGCGGGACGGAAGATCGCCGTTTGTTTCAGGGTATTGGCAAGGCCGTAAGCGTTGCCCCGGAAGGAATGATAGTCCTGTACAAAATCGCTTACGGAATACATCTTTTTATAGATCACCGCGTCCAGCAGCGACTCGCCCGTATGTCGTTCCATTCTTTGCATGATCATCCTGAAATATTTTTCCCGCAGTTCTCCTGTATCTCCTTCCAGTCCGGAAGCCACCGGGATCAGGAAGACGATGCCGTCGCAACCCGGCGGAGCGGCATGCGCATCGGTCAATGAGGAAACGCTCGCATAAAACAAAGGTTCGGAGGGCCAGCGCGGATTTTCATAGATCTCTATTCCATGCGGCGCGAAGGGCACGTCGAAGAAAAGGGAATGATGCACGGCCTGTTTAAGTTTTTTGTTCAGTCCCACATAATACAATAAACAGGAAGGCGCCATCACGCGTTTATTCCAATAGGCATCAGCATAACTGCGATACGCGGGCGGCAGCAGCGCCGTTTCGGTAAAATGATAGTCGGCCCCGCTGATCACGGCCTCCGCTTCATATACATTTTTAGCAGTGATCACTTTTTGGATCTTCTTATTTTCAACCGCGAGTTCCTTCACTTCCTCCCCGAAATGAAAGCGCACGCCCAGTTCCTTTGCCAGCGCGTACATGCCCTCCACCACGGCGTAGATCCCGCCCTTCGGGTACCAGGTGCCGCCCTTGATATCCGCATAGTTCATGAGGCTGTACAGCGCCGGTGTGTTTTCGGGAAGGGCGCCGAGAAATAAAACGGGAAACTCCATCAGCTGGCGGAGTTTGGGATTGTTGAAATAGCGCGCGATATGTTTTTTGATGGAAGTGATCACCTGCAATTTGAAAACGCCGCTGATAGTGGGCCAGTCCAGGAATTCAGTGAGGGATCGCCCGGGTTTGTACACGAGGTTATTCATCCCGACCCGGTATTTGTATTCCGCGCCGCGCAGAAAAGCTTCCAGCCTGCCGCCGCTGCCGGGCTCGATGGATTCGAAAACTTTTTTTAATGCGTCAAAATCCGCGGGTATATCGGTGAAGCCCTGCTCCCAGTAAACGCGGTAGGAAGGATCGAGGCGTTCGAGCTGGTAATAATCGGAAACCTTTTTTCCGAACTGTGAGAAGTAACGTTCAAACACATCAGGCATCCAGTAAAAACTGGGACCCATGTCGAAAGTAAATCCCGCTTCCTTTAATTGCCGGGCCCGGCCGCCGGGGGTATCATTTTTTTCAATGACCGTAACATCCCATCCCGCTTTGGCCATAAAACTGGCTGCGGACAAGCCGGCAAATCCGCTGCCGATCACAATAACGGAACGTTGCGCCACGAATAAGGGGTTTAATAACGGCTGATCTGCTCTTTCAGCAATTTGCGGGCGAAATGGATCCTGCTTTTAATCGTTCCCAGGGGTTCTTTCAGCATATCAGCTATTTCATTATACTTATAACCGTCAAAGTACAATAAAAAGGGTGTTTTAAATATAGCGGGTAACTGCTGTATGGCTTTCTGGATCTCTTTCAGCCGGATCGTGCCCTCGGCGGCATTTCCGACCGCTACCTGTTGCTGGTTTACCAGGTATTCATTGGGGCTATGATCGAAGATGGTTTTTTGTTTAACCTTTCTGCGGTAATTATTGATAAAAATATTCCGCATGATGGTAAAAAGCCAGGCCCTGATATTCGTCCCGGTATTATATTTTTCCTGGTTGGCCAGCGCCTTGTACAGGGTTTCCTGGAATAAATCATTGGCGGCTTCGTGGTCGCGTGTAAGATTGATCGCAAATGGTTTCAGGAAGTCGGCGTTGCTAACCAGTAATTGTCCAAACTCGGGAGAAGACATAATTGTGTTTAATTAATTATGGCGTAAAATTAAACATAAATTTCCGGTATGGACAAAAAAAATGTTTAATTATTTTAATCAAATAATTAAACACATACTAGGGACTGGTTATCAGCTGCTTAAAGCGATGAAAGGTATTCCATCACTTCGGAAAGCGATTTTTTGAACTGCACATTGGCCGGCGCCTTTCCCCGGTAAGTTTGTGTAAGCTGGCCGGATATAATGGTTCTTGCCCCTGCAAAATGCTGCCCGGCGTTTTTCAGGAATTTTTCAAAATTGAAATTGGGGCAGGTGGCGGTGAGATGCACGAATATCGTATCCGGTTTTTTCAAACGCACCACGTATTCGGCATCGGCAAAAGGTACGTTGGCGCCGAGGTAGATCGTTTTCGCGCCCCGGCTCTTTAACAGGTAATACATGAATAGCAGCCCGAGTTCATGGTGCTCCCCTTCGGGTAAAAAAAGCAGGAAGGTCTTATCGAGCTGCACATGCGATACGGTGGATTCGATGGCCACGATCAGCTTTTGCCGGATGGTATTGGTGACAAGGTGTTCCTGCGCCGGGTTGATATGCCCGGTTTGCCAGAGTATCCCGATTTTTTCGAGGAAGGGAAAGATGATCTGCATCACCGTTCTTTCGATTCCATGGGAATGAATATAACCGGAGAGGATCTTTTCAAACTGTTCCATGTTCATTTCCGCCATTTCCTGCACCAGCCCGTTGACGATCCTTTCGCGGATAGCGGTGGGGTCGCCCAGGGTCAGTATCCTTTCCCTGATTTCATCGGGGGGCATCCGGTCGATATGCGATATCTTATATCCGTATTTGTTCAGCAGGGCGATATTCAGCACGGTACGGAGTTCGTCATTGCTGTAATACCGGATATTCGTTGTCGTGCGCTTCGGCTTCAGGAAATGATAGCGCTGTTCCCATATACGGATTGTATGGGCCTTAATCCCTGAAAGATTTTCCAGGTCCTTGATGGTAAACGCGTTCATACCTGATGATTACAACCCAACATGCAAAAAGTTCGGCGGCTGCCGAACTTTTTAACAGTACCGGGACGTTTTTGTAGTCCCGTTTATTTATTTATACGCCCCGAAAAATAGGGGCCCGCTTTACAGTTCCGCGTTCCTGAATTTTCCCGATTCAGCCAGTTTCTTCACCAGCGCTGAAATGGCGGGTTGCTGCAGCGCTTCCAGGTGTCCCCGGTGGTGCAGGTCGGTTCCCACCAGGTTGTAATATTCTTTTTTGAGCAGGTAGTTGGCCAGTTCGGTCACCGATTTCCCGTAATGCCCGCCAAGTGAAAGCAGGTTTAGCTGGAATAAGCAACCGATGGTTTTGAGGTCATCGAAAAATTCCTTATTGCGATGCAGGTAAATATATCGCTCGGGGTGCGCGATGACGGGAAGGTAGCCCTGCATCTGCATGTCAAAAAGAATATCCCTGATGCCATGTGAAATATAAGCCATCGAGAATTCAACCAGTACCATATTGCCGCTGATCGTCAGCAGGGGCTCATTGTTGCGGATCAGCCCTTCCACGTGATCATCGAGAAAATATTCCGCCGCGGCATGGATCTCCACGGGTATGCCTTCTTCCTTCACCGCCGCTTGCAGGAGCGCCAGCCGGCGGAGAATGTCTTCCCGGTTATTTTTATACATATCCCACATGATATGCGGGGTGGTGATGAGTTTGGTATAACCCAGTCCTGCCATTCCCCTGATCAGCGCCAGCGAAGTGGCGAGGTCGGGGGAACCGTCATCGATACCCGGGATCAGGTGCGAATGCATATCTGATTTAAGCAGCTGGTAGCTTAATGTAACGGGACCTGGTTTAGAACGGGAGAATATTTTGAACATAATAATGACCGCTTGTCCGATCGGCCCGGTTTCAAAAATAAATGAAACGTGATTTCAGGAAGCAGGCGCCGGGAAATCTATGTGAAGATGAATACACCCGCTGTATTATTCGTTTCTTTTCGGCAGGGAAGGAAATATCCTGGATACCAGCCTGCTTTTCGGGAACAGCACGTACCAGGCGGTCAGGAACAGGAGCATGAAATCGGTGTAAAAATTCCGGTGTTCCTGGTACCAGAGCTCGAGCGCGCCCTTGTAGGGAAGGATCACGGTACGGTAACATTCATCGGGCGGGAGTTTGCTGTTGGTCATGATCAGTTCTTCATCCCGGAATACGATGGAACCGATACCGGTCAGGCCCGGTTTGACACGGTATACCTTAGCCTTCATCTCGTCGGAATAGCGGTCAAACCCGCTTTTCATCAGGGGCCGCGGACCGGTAAAAGACATATCCCCCGTCAAAATATTGATCAGTTGCGGCAATTCGTTGATCTTGGATTTTCGCAGGAACTTACCCATCGGCGTTACCCGCGGGTCGTTGCGCATGGTCAGGTCGCGCGAACCCATATTGGGACTGTTCTTCAGCATGGTGGCGAATTTCCAGATGCCGAAAATCCTGTTTTGATAACCGACCCGGTCCTGCTTGTAAAAAACTTCGTGTTCGCCCGTCAGCAATAATAAAATGATGATGGGAATGAAAAGCGGCAGGAGCAGGATCAGCGCCAGCAGGGAAAATAGAATATCGAAAAACCGCTTGATGAAGGGATACATAAATTACTTTGCCCGCAGCCTGTTATTGAAAATTGATCTTTTCCGGTACCGTTTTCCCCGCGTCAAAATAAGCGTTGTACCAGTCCACCGTTTTCTTCAGCCCCTCCCGCCAGTCCACTTTCGCGGTAAATCCCAGTTCCCTTTTTGATTTGGTGACATCGGGACTGCGGCGCGACACGGAGCCCGGGTAGGTGGGCGCGTATGTGTATTCGCCCCTGAAACCCATCAGTTCCCCGGTATAGCGGGTAAGTTCTTCTATCGTGATTTCAACACCCGTGCCCAGGTGGTAGATCTGCATGTTCGTGCCCGGTGTTTCCATGGCCAGTACGGTGCCTTCCACGGCATCGGTGATATAACAGAAATCGCGGGTCTGGTCGTGCCCGTAAATTTTATAGGGATTCTCCCCGTTGCGGAAGCGGATCACGAGGTGGGGGATCACGTGGTTGAAGCCCATGCGGGGGCCGAACACATTATGGTAGCGGATGATAGTCGTTTCAAATCCCAGCATCTTCGCGTAATTCAGGAACCCGGATTCGCCAAGAATCTTGGTGACGGCATAGGTAAACCGCGGATGCGAAATATCCTTAATGGTCAGCGGCACTTCTTCCGGGGTCGGGATCGCGTACCCGAAGGCGTCCACCGTACCCGCGTAGTTCTCACTGGTGGAGGCAAAAACCACTTTCCCGATTGTTGACCGGCGTATCCATTCCAGGGTGTAGAGCGTGAGCGCCGTGTTGATCCGGATCACTTCATGCGGCTTGCTGTTAGCATTGTCCACCCCCACCAACGCCGCCATCATGTACACCTGGTCGTAGTCGTTGTCCAGTTTCGCATAGGCATCGGGGTAAGAAAAATCGTCCTCGATCACCCTGATGCCATAACGACTGACAAGTTCATCAAATTCCTCGTCGCGGTTCTTCTTCATGAAATTGTCGGCGATGGTCAGCCGGTAATCCCGGTTCTCCGCCAGCCATTTCGCCACATTAAACCCGATAAACCCGGCCCCGCCGAGGATCAGTACTTTTTTACTGCTCATAATATTATTTAGCGCAGATGATCAAAATTTAATAGCACAGGATTCACCGTTTTTAAGTACCCGGCGGCGGATATCCGGGCCGCCATCCCGGTAATCGGTGTTTACAGATCTCCCCTTCCGATCACTTTCACTTCATGAAGCGCCGACAGTTCTTTGATCTCTTCATTCGTCAGCACGCCGATGGTATCATAAATAAATGACGGTGATTTTTTCATCAGCCTGCCGATCAGCCCGGGATTATTGCGGTAATCCTTATGCCCCGTCGTGATCGCGATGATATCGTAATCGTTCTCCAGCAGTTTATCCAGGTCCTGGTTTACCCACAGATCCTTTTCCTCCCAGTACAATACATGGGGATCATGCAGCGAGATATCGGCGCCTTCAATTTCCAGCCAGTCGAAAAAGCTTTCCACCGGCGTGTAGCGGGTATCGCCCACATCATTCAGGTAGCTCACGCCCAGCAGCAGCACTTTTTTTCCTTTAAAAGATCCGGGATACCGTGAACGCAGGTATTCAAAAGCATAGAGCGGCATCTTGTCGTTGATATGCACGCCTTTTTCGCTCTGCGACAGGGGTTCGGTGCTGCCGAACAGGTTCATCCGCGCCCAGCTGGCGAGCAATGGATCCTTGGTAAGACAATAACCGCCAACGCCCAGGCCGGGGAGCATGATGTTCTTGTGCGTGGGCCGCATACGTATCGCGTTTACCACTTCGTAAATATCAACCCCCGCTTCTTCGGCAAAGCGGCTCCATTCCACCATGAAGGCGATGTTCATGGCGCGGAAAGAATTTTCCAGCACTTTAGCCATTTCGGTGGCATTGGTATTACCAAGGCGGGTGAGCGGGTATTCGTCGGTTTTGATCACGGTGCGTAAAAACTGTTCAACGGCTTCGGCGCTTTTTTCATCGGTGCCGGCAAAGACCCTGTAAAAATTCTGGATGGAGTCGATATATTTCGGACCGGGCATCACGCGCTCGTAGGAATGTCCCACTTTCAGTTCGCCGGCGGGGAGGTTTCTTTTCCGGAGGCATTCTTCCAGTAATGGCTTCACTACTTTTTCCGATGTACCCGGCGGAACGGTGGTTTCCACCAGCACCAGTACATCCGGTTTGCAGTGATTCCCGATGCTCTCGATGGCTTTCCTGAACGGGCCGAGATCGACGCTGTAATCTTCGAGGTCCTGGGTAGAGGAAGATTGTTTTTTTACATCCAGGTTGATGTCCACCACGATCACGTCAGCCCTGCTGTAGGCATAGGGATCATAGGTGGCATAATAATTCTGTTTGCGTCTTGTGTTTGCGTAATACGCGCTGATCTTGGGATCGCTGGCCTGTACCGGGAACACGCCTTCGTTGATGGAACATATTTTCCAGTAAGCCGAAACCGAGGGAAGATCGATGCCGATCACCGCGTATTCTTCGGAAAGGGCGTTGGCCACTACCAGTCCCATGACCGAACCCACGAACCCGAGTCCCTGCACCACCACCACTTTTTTCCCGGGGTGCAACGAGAGAAACTGGTCGATACCGGCCCGGTCGTTGTGGTCAGCGGGCAGGGGATATTCCTTTTTCGTGATGGGGCTGCGGGAAATTTGCTGTGTGGCGGTTTCCATAATGCGGTTTGCTTTCACAAAGATAGAACAGTCGTTTAATGATTCTTAATAATCCGGGCCGGGTTGCCCACTATGGTAACATGATCGGGAATATTGTCAATGATGACGCTTCCCGCCCCGATAATGACGTTGTTTCCCACGCTGACGCCCTGTTTGATCACTGAATTGGCCCCGACAAAGGTATCTTTCCCGATGCTGACATCGCCGCACAATACGGCTCCGGGGGCGATGAATACAAAATCGCCCACTACGCAGCCGTGTTCGATCACGCTGCCGGTATTACAGACCACGGTGATGCCCAGCGTTGTCAGGGCATTGATGGAAACATTGGCGGAAATAAAATGCCCGCAGCTCAGTTTAACCGAAGGGGAAATAACCGCTGAGGGATGAATCGCGTTCACGGGATCGCCCAGCAGGGGCGATACGGCTTCATATACTTTTCGCCGCAGCGCGATCTGGTTGCCGATCCCTATGAAATAATCGAAGTCCTTCAGTTTTTCAAGTACAGCCGGGTCTTTTTCCGAACCCAGGTAATCGAGTCTGAAAGGGTTTTGCTCCTTGGGGGTGTTGTCGCAGTAGGCGGTAACGCGGTAACCGCCCGCTGTCAGGATATCGATGCCCGTGTGTGCATGTCCCGAATAACCGATGATCGCAACAGGTTTTTGCATGGTATCAGTTTTGCTTTAACAGCTGCAGGTATTTTTCCTTCAGGCAGGCGTGCAGGTAGGCCTGGCTGAAATATTTTTCGATCTTTTGCCGCAGGTTACCCGCAAATTGCTTCATTTCATCCGGGTGGGCAAGGGCCCATTCCAGTTTTTCGAGCAGGTCTTCCGCGTTGCGGGGCCGGAAGAGCAGGCCGGTTTCGTGGTCCGTAACGATATCCACGCTGCCTTCGATAGCAGAACAGACAATGGGGCAGTGCATGGCGCCTGCCTGTAAAAGTGTATTGGGAAAACCTTCACGGTAGGAAGCGTGTACCAGCAAATGGGAAATATGCATGAAATATTCAACGCGGTCGCTCCAGTCGATATGGATGATGGCGGGATGCGATTGCAGGATCTGCCTGGCCTCATCCGAAATGGGATCGAGGTCGTCTTCAAAAGCGCCCAGCACGATCAGCCTCAGTTTCTCATTTTTGGCATGAACGGTCCGGAACGAACGCAGCACTTCGTCGATCCCCTTGTCCTTAACGATCCGGCCCATATTGAGCAGGTAACAATATTTCTCATCATATTGCACCTGTTGTTTGATGGCATGAAGTACAACAGGGTTGATGGAAGAGGGGGAATAACGATTCAGGTCTACCCCGTTACTGGATCCATGTCCGATCACGTCGAGTTTACTTTCCCTGACCAGTTTATTTTTTTTGATATAGTTGAGCAGCGAGGGGCTGTTGGGCCAGACATAGCGTGCGGCCCGGGCGGTGAGTTTTTCCATGAAGACTAGGACGCGTCTTGTAATCCCCGTGGCTGTCATAAAGCGGAGGCCGGCGATGGTATGGATCCGGATCCGCACGCCCGCCGCTTTGGCGGCCAGCATGGCGAGCAATCCCGCCTTGGGTGTATGCGAATGAACGATATCGGGTTTTTCGCGGCGGAACAGGCGGTATAATTTCCAGAGCGAGACCAGGTCGCGGAAGGGTGTAATCTTTCGCGTCATGTGCACGATGCGGTGTTCGCATTGTTCATTGGCCAGCAGGTCGGGCCATTCTTTTCCTTCGCTGCTGACCATGATCACGTCGAAACCGTTTTCCCGCATATATTTCATCTGGTTCGGGAGCAGGTATTTCAGCGAAAG
>CAYNSL010000094.1:0-3979 GCA_964399755.1 uncultured Chitinophaga sp.
TTATGTACAACGGACTGCTACATCTCCACAGCGTGCTGCGCTGGATCATCCTGGTGCTGTTACTGGTTGCTATTTATAAACATTTCGCCGCCCGGCACGGGGCCTATACGCCCGGTCACCGGAAAACGGGATTATTCCTGATGATCTGCGCCGACCTGATGCTCCTGCTGGGACTGTACCAGTGGTTTGCCGGCGACTGGGGCCTGAAGAAGATCCAGCTCGAGGGTTTTGGCACCGTGATGAAAAACCCGGTGATGCGTTTTTACGCGGTTGAACATACCACGGGCATGCTCGCGGCCATCATCCTGATTCACCTGGGGTATAATTATGGTAAAAAAGACCTGTCAGACGCCGCCAAACACAAACGCATACTATTGTATTTCGGGCTGGCCCTGCTGATCATCCTGATCTCCGTGCCATGGCCTTTCCGCACTGCGGGAGCCGGGAGGGCCTGGTTTCCGGGTTTGTGAAGTTGATTAGTGGTAGTCTTGCTTTTGATTCCTTAAGGAGGGGGGGGAAATTTTGGAATTTTGGAATTGGGAAATTTCGAAATTTCATTATGGCTTAATATTTCTTATTTTCTTCGATTTGCGTGCTTATGTTAGACTTTAGGAAACTAAGTGCTTGGTAATAACTTTAGGAAACCAGGCGCTTTAAACAAATTTCGAAATTTCGAAATTGAACATTTCAAAATTCCTAAACGGCTTTAAAATCCCATACTTCATAGTGTTGTACGAAGGGCTCCAATTCTAATAAATATCTCCTGTCTTCTTCGTAGTAACGTGCCCGTGACGGATCTTCCCCGGCAAAGGCTTTAATCTTCTCCATATCCTGCCACCAGGAGATGACCCAGATATGGGTGATATCGCCTTCGGCCTGCTGCCAGATCTGCGCGCCGAGGTTGCCGGGGGTGGAAGTGAGGTCGCGGATACCGGTTGCGGTTACATATTCCCGGTAGTAATTTGCGTCGGTGGTTTTGGTGCGGCCGTGCCAGGTGCGGGAAGTCATGGTAAAGTATTTTAAATAGATTATGAGTTGAAGTGGAGCTATCGGTTATTAATTAAGGTAAGGTAATTTTGAAAAGTGCAATTTCGAAATTTCGAAATTCCACTTTTCAAAATTTTTCAACCATTCTTCAAAGCCAGCGCAATCTGCCCGATATGATAAATATCATGCTGCAACTGCCCGTTCAGGTGCGTGCGCAGCGAATAGGCCGTGCCGGCGAAATTTTTATCCAGGTCGGCGTCTTTCCATTTGGGCAGCGCCGCTAACAGTTCTTTTTGGTTTTGTTCCAGCTGTGCAAGCAGTTTTTTCCAGGTGGCCGCGGTCTGGTCCTTGGGAAGAGGCGACCAGTCTTCCGCGGAATCCATGCTGATCTTTGACTTCGTATCCCCGTTCAGGCGTTTTACCAGCAGGTCGCGCCAGGCATAGAGATGATACGTGATCTCGTAGGCGGAATGGGCTTCGGGGTTTTGTTTTTGGTAAACCTTTTTGGAATTGGCTGTTTTCACCACCGACATCAGGGATTTCCCGTACCATGGCTCCCCGTTGAATACGGTTTCGAAATCCGATATGTACTGTTTGATCTCCTTGTTCATGGCAAATGATTTTGATGGCAATTTCCGGATTTGTCAAAATTGCATACTTAGGAATCTTGCTTTTGTTGAAATTTAGTAAGCGGCTTTAAAAAATTATAGCCGGGAACCTGTCTGCCGACAGGCAGGGGCGGGAAGGCGGTAAGAAAATATAATTCAGAACCAGGCCTTCCCATCTTTCCGCCCTGCTCCAGGGAAGTCCTTCGGACCGGCTAATTCCCTTCCCACTTAATAGGATAATTTTTACTTTTATTCCATGAAACTGGCCGACATACATATCCTGCACCAGTCGGATTTTTACCGGATCATGGATTTCCGCTGTCATTGCGTGGAATGTTCGGTGACCGGGCCGGAATACAGCGACAGTTTCTCCCTCTCCTTTATCCGCAGCGGGTTTTTTGAGTACCGCAGTTACCGGCGCAGGGATGAAGTGCATGCGGGACGTTTGCTGATCTCCAAACCGGGTTATGAGCATACCACGCGGCATATCGACAACCAGCCGGATGTGGTGACCATATTTGAATTCAAACGTTCATTTTTCGAAGAATGCATCCTCGATGTTTACGGCGATAAGCTTCCCTTTATTTTCAGGAACAACGATATTCATTCCATCATGGCCAATGCCACAGCGGGACTGGAATACCTGCACCACCGGATCTGGAAAAAGGTTCAGTCGGGCAAATATGACCCCCTGCAGGTGGATGAATGGGTGATCGGCCTGCTGGAAAAAGTGATGGAATTGCTGGGCAGCGCCGTTACGCCTGAAAATATTCCCGACCCGCTGAAACAATTTCACCTCGGCACAGTGGAAAGGGCCAGGGAGTACATCCTCTCCCGATTCCGGGAGCCCGTATCCCTGCAGCAACTGGCGGCGCATTGCCTCGTCAGCCCTTTTCATTTCAGCCGCATCTTTAAGAGCGTAACCGGTTCCAGCCCCCACCAATATCTCAGCGCCGTACGATTGGAACATGCCCGGGTCCTCCTGGCGGAAACCACCGCCCCGGTATCTGATATTGCTTATGAATGCGGGTATAACAGTCCCGAGCATTTTGTAACAGCTTTCAAACAGTTCCATAAGGTCAATCCTTCATCATTAAGGACAGGGGTGAGTTGAGTGATGAGAAAATCTTGCAATGCTGAAACGATTTCCCCAATCTTATAAACGCTATATACTTTATATACTCTATATACTTATATACTTATTTACTTATTTACTTCTATACTTATCTACTTATTTACTTCCCCTGCCATCCCCAAAAAGCAAGATTCCTAAGTTCCCCGTAATCCTTCCCCTATAGCTTTGCCGGAAACCTTAATATGAAAAAAATAATTTTCGCATGCCTCCTGGTAATGGCCGGTCAGCTTGTTTCTTCCCAGCCCCTGCCCGGGCCTTCAGCCCTTTCAACTGCGGGAGAGGATGACCGGGCGGTTTTGCATGCGCTGAACGCGCAGTTTATCCGGAATTTCCTGCACAATGATACCGTGGCGCATAATGCCATCATTCACCCGGATTTTCTTTGCATCACGGGTGCAGGAACCGTGGTGGAGCGGAGCGATTATATGAAAGGATGGGCGCATGGGTATGATCCCGGATTTTATACCCATTTTGAGATGCGGAATGAATTCATTCGTGTACTGGGCAATACGGCCCTGGTGCGGGCGGAAACCTATTATTCTTTTATGGATAATGGGAAAGAACTGTTCCGGTCAACGGTTTACACCGATACTTATTTGAAAATTGAAGGACGCTGGTGGTGCGTACAGGCGCAGCTGACGCCGGTAAAATGATAATTTTGAAATATGAATGCAAAAGAGCCGGCACTGCGCTTTGAACCGCTGAGATCCGCCAACTGGAAGCAATACGAGTTGCTGATGGGGGAGAAGGGGGGATGCGGTAACTGCTGGTGCATGTTTTTCAGGCTTCCGTATAAAGAATTCCAGGCGAATAAACCGGATGGGAATAAAAAGCTGATGAAGGGACTGGTGAACAGGGGAAAGCCGGTGGGATTGATCGCTTCGTTGGGAAAAGAGCCGGTGGGTTGGATTGCGCTGGCGCCGCGGGAAGATTACCTGAAACTCGAAAACTCAAGGGCATTCAAAAGGATCGATGAGCAGCCGGTCTGGAGTATTACCTGTTTTTTTATCAGGAAGGATTACCGGCGCCGGGGTTTGTCGCGGCAACTGATTAAAGGGGCCGTTGCATTCGCGCGAAAGAAAAAAATAAGGATACTCGAAGCCTATCCCGCCATTCCCTATGCCGAAAAAGTACCGCACCCGTTTTTATGGGTGGGGGTTTTATCCGCTTTTGAGAAGAACGGTTTTACGGTGGTGCAACGTAACGGAAAGAGCAGGGCGATGGTGCGGAGGGAAGTTTGAGGCGGGGG
>CAYNSL010000094.1:4079-13795 GCA_964399755.1 uncultured Chitinophaga sp.
TTTCCTAATTCGATTACCTCCGCGTTCTTCAGGTCGGTTCCGTCAATCGAAAACCGGATCAGCGTCCGCAGCTTTTGCCAACCCTGTTTCCCGGCCGCGCCGGGGTTCATATGAAGGCAATTGATCTTGTCGTCGTAAATGATTTTCAGGATATGCGAATGGCCGGCGATGAATAAACCGGGCCGGTGCAGGGCCAGTTCCTTTTTTGTGTCGGGATTATAGCGGGGCGGGTAGCCGCCGATATGCCGGATCATCACTTTCACGGCTTCGCACATAAATACCAGTTGTTCCGGGAATTCGTGGCGGATGCCCGCTTCGTCGATATTGCCATACACTCCTTTCAGGGGTTTGAATGCCTTCAGTTTTTCCGCCACAGCCGGGCCAAAATCGCCGGCATGCCAGACCTCGTCGCAGCCGGCGAAATGGGTAAAGACCGCTTCATCAAGAAAACCGTGGGTGTCCGAAATCAGCCCGATCTTTGTCAACGCTTTTCATTTAAATTTGAAGGAGCAAATTACGGCAAATGCCCTACCACCGGAATTTTACCTACTGGATCGATAAGCGCAAGTGGAAGTATATCTTTCTGCTGGCGACCCTGGAATTATCGATATGGATATAGTTCTTCGGGGAAGTTTAATGACGAGTGGCGAGTAGTAAGTGGCGAGTAGTAAGTGGCGAGTGGCAAGTGCTGTTCCCCGAATTAACTTTTCAAAACTGTCAGAAAGCTGCGAACTAAAACGACCCCAAATTCCAAAATTTCGAAATCCCGATAGCTATCGGGACCAAAATTCCAAAATCTACCCCATGCCTCATTATTATAAACTCGGATCAATCCCTCACAAACGTCACACCCAGTTCCGCAAACCCGACGGCAGCCTGTACAGCGAACAACTGTTTTCCACCGAAGGTTTCAGCGATGATTATGCACTGCTCTATCATTGCCACCCGCCCACGCAGATTATTAAGACCGAACCACAGGTGGATGTGAGTCCGCAGGTGGCGGAGGAAAAAATGCTGAAGCACCGCAGCTTTGAAGGATTCAATATCAAACCCGTAAAGGATTTCCTCAACAGCCGGGTGCCGGTGCTGGTGAACAGCGACTGCCATATCGTGCTGGCCGCCCCGCAGTCGGGCACCGGGGATTATTTTTACAAGAACGCCGACGCGGACGAAATGCTTTTCGTGCACGAAGGTAACGGTACCGTATATACGCAGTACGGGAAGCTGCCCTTCGGCCCGGGGGATTATATCGTGCTCCCGCGCGGGACCATCTACCAGATCGACTTCAGGGACGAAAAGAACCGGTTGTTCATCGTGGAATCATT
Source organism: uncultured Chitinophaga sp. (assembly GCA_964399755.1). Lineage (GTDB taxonomy): Bacteria > Bacteroidota > Bacteroidia > Chitinophagales > Chitinophagaceae > JJ008. The sequence continues at coordinate 5,405 of CAYNSL010000094.1, forward strand.
CAGTCCCCTGCGTTTCCCCAAACGCTATATGAGCCGCTTTGGCCAGCTGATGGAGCATTCGCCCTATTGCGAGCGGGATATCCGCCCGCCGCAGGACCTGGAGACCATTGATCAGAAAGGTGACTACCTGATCCGCGCCAAAAAGCGCGGGGTATTATACGGCCTGCATTACGGCACGCATCCCTTTGATGTGATCGGCTGGGACGGCTGCTGTTACCCCTATATTTTTTCGATACACGATTTTGAACCCATCACCGGGCGGGTGCATATGCCGCCCCCGATCCACCAGACTTTTGAGACCAACGCATTCGTGGTTTGCTCCTTTGTGCCGCGTTTATATGATTACCATCCGCAGGGCATTCCCGCGCCCTATAACCACAGCAATATCGACAGCGATGAAGTATTGTATTATGTGGAGGGTGAATTCATGAGCCGCAAGCATGTTACCCGCGGTATGATCACCCTGCACCCGGCTGGTATCCCGCATGGACCGCACCCCGGCGCGGTGGAAAAAAGCATCGGCGCCAAAGAAACAAAGGAACTGGCGGTGATGGTGGACACGTTCCGGCCGCTGATGCTGACGAAACAGGCCCTGGAGATCGAGAACCAGGATTATGTGATGAGTTGGGCTGAGTGAGTTGAGTCGGGAGTTAGGAGTTAGGAGTCGGGAGTTAGGAGTCGGGAGTCAGTGGTTGTGACATTTTCTACTGCGATTCCTTTTCAGCAAATTTTTTATAATCGGGCCGGATGATATCAATATCATCCGGCCCGATTTTTTTAATCAGCCGCGCAGCCGATCCGCTGATTTCCGCAATTCACCCCCGGAATTCTTCCCTTCACCCAAAATTAATTTGGCGGAAAGCCGGGAAATTCTACTTTTGTTAACCATTTGGTTAAACTATATGGTTAAAAAAGGAAAATCAGGCGAGCGCAATGCCGGGGAGAAGATCCTCGAGGCAGCGCGCAAGGTTTTCATCACCAAAGGAATGAACGGGGCCCGCATGCAGGATATCGCGGACGAAGCGGGGATGAACAAGGCCCTGCTGCATTATTATTACCGCGACAAGGACAAGCTCTTCGAAACTGTTTTCCTGGAGGAAGCGCAGAAATTTTTCCCCAAGATCAATATGATCTTTAATTCGGAAATACCCCTGGAAGAGAAGATCGGGAAATTCGTTCAGGAGTATATCGACGAAATGCAGCTGAATCCTTACCTGCCCTGGTTCGTGCTGAACGAGATCAACCGCGACCCCGATCAGTTCATGTATAAGGTCTGGGGTGCGGATAACCTGCCCAGGCCGGGAAAATTCCTGGAGCAGATCGAAAAGGAAATAAAGCGGGGAAAGATCAAAAGAATACAACCGGTGCACCTGCTGCTGAACCTGCTGGGCATGACCATTTTTCCCTTTGTGGCGAGACCGATGGTGGTCCGGAATATGCGGATGAGCGAAACGCAGTTCCGCGAAGCGATGGAACAGCGCAAGAAGGAGATACCGAAGTTTATCATGGACGCGATCCGGAAATAAAACAGAACAATTGGTTGATAGAGGGTCTTATCACCCGCAGTGAAGCGTTATTGTTGCCGGGAAGGCGGGAAGACGGGAAGGATTGATGCGCCATATTTATTGCTTACAGCCCCTATCCAAAGGAATCCTTCGGACCGGCACAAGATGAATTTTTGAGATCAATGCAATACCAATCCGGCCGCGCAAGGGCCGAAAACCAACATATATGAAGCAATTTCTCCTCGCGGGATGCCTGTGGCTTTCAGCCGCCACGGCGGGACAACCCCTGCAGCGTTTAACGCTTAACGAAGCGTACGATCTTTCCCGGAAAAACTACCCGCTGGTCAAACAAAAAGATCTTATCCGTCAAACGGCTGCGATCAGTATCGATAACCTGCAGAAAGGTTTTCTGCCGCAGGTCAGTCTCAGCGGACAAGCCAGCTACCAGTCGGATGTGACGAAAATCTCGGTCAGCCTCCCCGGGTTCAATTTCGAACCCCCATCCAAAGACCAGTATAAGCTGCTGGCCGATGTGAGCCAGCTCATTTATGACGGCGGCGCCACCCGGGAGCAAAAATCTTTGCAGCAACTCAATGCTACCGTGGAAGACCAGAAAGTGGAAGTGGAATTATATAAACTTAAAGAAAGGATCAACCAGCTTTACCTGAGCGTGCTTTTCCTGGATGAGCAATTGAAGCAGGTGGACCTGGTAAAAACGGATATCCGGACCGGTATCAAACGCGTGGAAGCACAGGTGCAGAACGGGGTTTCATTCCGATCCAGCCTCAACATGCTGAAAGCGGAATTGCTGAAAGCCGAACAGCGCGCGATCGAGATCCGCGCCTCCCGAAAAGGAATACTGGATGCCTTATCCTTATTTACCGGCATGCCCCTTCCGGAATCGGTGAAACTGGAAAAACCGGTCGCCGCGCTTAGTACGGGTGATGATATTGCCCGGCCCGAACTAAAATTATACAGCGCCCAGGCCAAACTGATCGGGCAGCAGGACAAACTGATCACCGCGAAGAACCTGCCGAAAGCCAGTCTTTTCGCGCAGGGGGGTTATGGCAAACCGGGTCTCAATCTTTTGCAAAAAGGATTTGATTTCTATTATATCGCGGGGCTGCGTCTCAACTGGTCGCTGGCCGGATTATATACAAAGAAAAAAGAAAGGGAGCAGGTGGGCATCAGTAAAAAGATCGTGGATGTGCAGCAGGAAACATTTTTGCTCAACACCCGCGCCCAGCTCAGCCAGCAGCAATCCGAGATCGACAAACTGCAGCAACTGATCCGTTCCGACGAAGAGATCATCGCGCTGCGTCATTCGGTGACCGATGCCGCCAAGGCGCAACTGGAGAACGGCGTGATCACCGCCAATGATTACCTGAAAGAAGTGAATGCGGAAGACCAGGCCCGGCAGACGATGATCACGCATAGCGTGCAATTGCTGCAGGCGCAGATCGGGTACAGGACGATCGCGGGGAGGGAGTAGTTGGGAGTTAGGAGTTAGGAGTCGGGAGTCGGGAGTTCGGAGTTAGGAGTCGGGAGTCAGGAGTCAGTTCCTTGCGCGGTCATAGCTCATAGCTCAAAGCTCACAGCATTTAATTCATGGCCTGTACTTAAAGTTAAAAGTAGATTCAGATGAACAGAATAATGATAAACTTCAAAAATATGCATTCGAAATTCAGATTAACAGTAATGGCCGCATCGGCATTTCTCTTTTCCTGCAACGGGAACGGGCGCATACACGACGCCTCGGGCACCTTTGAAGCCGATGAGGTGGTCGTTTCCTCGCTGTCAACCGGCAGAATCCTCTGGCTGAACGTGGAGGAAGGGTCGGCGCTGGCCAAAGACAGCGTGGTAGGACTGGTCGATCCCACCGGGCTAAGCCTGCAGAAGGAAGAAGTGCAGGCCAGCAAGGAAGCCCTCAGCGCACAAACCCTTGATGTAAGTCCGCAGGTAAAATTGTTGCGGGATCAGCTCACGGTGCAGCAATCGCAGCTCGATAACCTGAACCATGAAAAGACACGTACGGAAAACCTGCTGAAACAGGATGCGGCAACAGGTAAACAGCTTGATGATATCAATGCCCAGATCGACGTGGTGAAAAAGCAAATGAAAGTCACGGAACAGCAGATCGCTGTGCAGACCAATAATATCAATACGCAGAACCGCGCCATCCTCAGCCAGGGCAAACCACTGGATAAAAAAGCAGCACAGATCGAGGACCTGCTGAAAAAATCACAGGTGGTGAACCCGGTCAGCGGAACGGTACTGGTGAAATACGCCGAAGCGGGTGAAATGAGCACGATGGGCAAGGCGCTCTACAAGATCGCCGATCTCTCGGAGCTGAACCTGCGTGCTTATATTACGGGTACACAGTTATCACAGGTAAAACTGGGCCAGGCAGTAAAGGTGCTGGTGGACGACGGCGCCAAAAAATACCGCGAGTTCCCGGGAACTATCATCTGGATATCCGATAAGGCGGAATTCACGCCCAAGACCATCCAGACCAAGGAAGAACGCGCCAACCTGGTGTATGCCATCAAAGTGAAGGTGAAAAACGACGGGTACCTGAAGATCGGGATGTACGGCGAAGTAGAACTGAAATAATAATGCTTGCCCGGACGAGCGCAGCGAAGACGGGTGGAAATGGGCGGCCGCGGACATACAATCGCTACTCGCCACTAGCCAATAGCCACTCGCTACAGCTACTGAATAAAATAAAATGAACTCGGTACAAGTAAACAGTTTAGTTAAGACCTACGGAAAGAAAAAGGAAGTAAAGGCCCTTGATGCCGTTTCTTTTTCCGTTCCGGCCGGGGAACTGTTTGGCATCATTGGTCCCGATGGCGCCGGGAAAACATCCCTGTTCAGGGTGCTGACGACGCTTTTATTACCCGACGGCGGTTCCGCATCGGTGAATGGTTTTGATGTGGTAAAGGATTACAAGTCGATCCGGAAAAAAGTGGGATACATGCCCGGTCGCTTTTCGCTGTACCAGGATCTTTCGGTGGAGGAGAACCTGAATTTCTTCGCCACGATCTTCAATACAAGTATCAAAGAGAATTATGAGCTGATCAAAGATATTTACGTGCAGATCGAACCCTTCAAACACCGGAAAGCGGGAAAGCTTTCGGGCGGTATGAAGCAGAAGCTCGCCCTCAGCTGCGCGCTGATCCACCGGCCCGATGTATTGTTTCTCGATGAACCCACAACCGGGGTAGACGCGGTAAGCCGCAAGGAATTCTGGGAAATGCTCAAGGGATTGCGGAAGGAAGGGATCACCATACTTGTCAGCACACCTTATATGGACGAAGCCGTGTTATGCGACAGGGTCGCCCTGCTGCAAAACGGGAAAATACTTTCGATCAATTCGCCGGCCGGTATCATCAGCGAATTTTCCCGCCCGCTGCGGGCCGTAAAATCGGACCGCATGCTGCAATTGCTGAACCAGCTGAAGGCGGAACCCTTCGTGGCCGATGTGTACCCGTTCGGGGAATACCATCACGTGGTGCTGAAAGACGGGGAAGGAGTGGCCCTGCTGGAAAAATTTATCCGGGAAAGACAGGCTGAGCATGCCGTGCTGCTGGAAGTAAAGCCGGATATCGAAGATTCTTTTATCGCGTTAATGAAAACTGCATGAGCAACGAAAAAGTGATAACGGCGGAAGGACTGACCAAGCGTTTCGGGCATTTCGTAGCGGTGGATCATATCAGTTTCGACGTGCACAAGGGTGAAATTTTCGGGTTCCTGGGCGCGAACGGCGCGGGGAAGACCACGGCCATGCGCATGCTCTGCGGGCTGGCGATGCCGACATCGGGCAAGGCCACGGTGGCCGGTTACGATGTGTACCGCGAAACCGAAAAGATTAAAAAGAGCATCGGGTACATGAGCCAGAAGTTTTCGCTCTATGAAGACCTGACCGTAAAGGAGAATATGCAGTTCTACGGCGGCATATACCATATGACCAACAGTTATATCAGGAATAAAACGGCGCAGATCCTGCAGGAACTGCACCTCGATAAGGAAGCCAATGTGCTGGTGAAATCGCTTCCCCTGGGCTGGAAACAGAAACTGGCCTTCGCGGTTTCGCTCTTTCACGAGCCGGGGATCGTATTCCTGGATGAACCGACCGGCGGGGTAGACCCCGTGACTCGCCGCGAGTTCTGGAACATGATCTATGAAGCGGCCGACCGCGGCACTACTTTATTCGTCACCACCCACTATATGGATGAGGCCGAATACTGCAACCGCGTCAGCATCATGGTCGACGGGCGTATCGAAGCGCTCGACACGCCGGCAGCGCTGAAAAAAACATACGAGGCGGCTTCGATGGATGAAGTGTTTCTGCAATTGGCGCGGAAAGCGAAGCGAAGCGAATAGAGGATAGATGAAAGTGGAGAGATGAAAGTTTGGGGATAAAAATTTATCAGATAAAAGATAAAAGTTGTTTAAAGCACTCAGAGTTTGACGGTTGGTAATTGGCATTTGAAGCAGGTGAATATTTGATAAAAAACTATTCAAGCCGGAACCTGGCCTGTAGCTCATAGCTCACGGCTCACAGCTAATATTATGAAACAATTCTTCTCATTCGTCAAAAAAGAGTTCCTCCATATCTGGCGGGATAAACGGACCCTGTTCATCCTGCTGGGCATGCCGGTGGTGCAGATCATGATCTTCGGGTTTGCGCTGACGAATGAAGTGAAGAACGCGCAGATCGCGGTGCTGGATCCGTCGAAAGACGCCGCCAGCCAGTCGCTGGTAACCGAGCTCGATGCCAGCCGTTATTTTGATATCGGCCAGTACCTTGTTTCCTACCGGCAGGTAGATGCCGCCTTTAAAAAAGGAAAGATCAAACTGGCCGTTATCTTTCCCGCGCATTTCGGGGACGACCTGCAGCACCTGAACAAGGCGACGATCCAGCTGATCGCGGACGCCTCCGATCCCAATACCGCCAACCAGCTGACGAACTATGCCACCGCGATCATCATGGATTACCAGGACCGGATCACCCACGAGCGGAAGATCCCGTATACGATCCAGACGGAAATGCGGATGCTTTATAACCCGCAGCTGAAGGGCGCTTTTAATTTCGTGCCGGGTGTGATGGCGATGGTGCTCCTGCTGGTCTGCACGATGATGACGGCCATCACCATCGTGCGGGAAAAGGAAATGGGTACGATGGAGATCATGCTCGTATCGCCGATGCGGCCGCAGCTGGTCGTGCTGGCCAAGGCCGTTCCCTACCTGATCCTCTCGGTGGTCAATATCAGCAGCATCTTATTATTAAGCGTATTCGTGCTGGAGATGCCGATCGCCGGGAACCTGTTCCTGCTGGTCTTTGAAAGCATCCTGTTTACCCTGGTGTCGCTTTCATTGGGATTGCTGATCTCTTCGCGGGCCGCTTCCCAGCAGGTGGCCATGTTCATTTCACTGGTGGCCCTGTTCCTGCCCACGGTGATGCTGAGCGGGTTTATGTTCCCGGTAGAAAATATGCCCCTGCCCCTGCGGGTGGTGTCGAATATCGTTCCGGCGAAATGGTATTATATCATTGTGAAATCGGTTATGATCAAGGGGCTGGGATTGCAGGGCATCTGGAAAGAAACACTGATACTCGGTGGTATGATGAGCTTTTTCCTGTTTACCGCCATCAAACGATTTAAAATCCGGCTGGCATGAGGACCCTGTTTTTTTTATTACGCAAAGAATTCCGGCAGATATTCCGGGATCCCTCCATTATCCGGGTCATCCTGGTTATGCCCGTGATCCAGTTGCTGATCCTGCCCTGGGCCGCGGATTACGAGATCAAAAAGATCAAGCTGGCGGTGGTGGATCTCGACCATTCTTCTTATTCCCGTAAACTGGTGGAAAAGGTAACGGCTTCCGGTTATTTTGTGCTCACCGATTATTCCAGTTCCTATGAAAGGGCGCTGGAAAAAGTGGAAGCCGAAAAAGCCGACCTGATCCTGCAGGTGCCCGATCATTTTGAAAAAGACCTGGTCAAGTTCAGCGAAGCCAAACTATTCCTTGCCATCAACGCCATCAACGGGGTCAAGGCTAATCTCGGGGGCGCCTACCTGCGATCCATCATACAGGACTTTAACGGGGAGGTGCGGACGGAATGGATACAGTTCCCGCGATTCTCGCCCGAAACGCGGGTGGAAGTCACTTATTCCGACTGGTTCAACCCCCTGATGAACTATAAATATTTCATGGTGCCGGGTATCCTCGTCATCCTGCTGACCATGGTAGGCACCAACCTGACCGCCATCAATATCGTCAGGGAAAAAGAGATTGGTACCATTGAACAGATCAATGTAACGCCGATCCGCAAATACCATTTTATCCTTGGCAAGCTGATCCCTTTCTGGCTTTTCGGGCTGGTGGTGCTCACGATGGGGCTCACGATCGCGCGGCTGGCATACGGGATCATACCGGCGGGAAGTTTCTTTACCATTTATGTTTTTGCGGCGGTTTACCTGCTGGCAGTGCTGGGGCTGGGTTTGCTGATCTCTACGTATTCGGCCAACCAGCAGCAGTCAATGCTCCTCTCGTTTTTCCTGATGATGATCTTTGTTTTATTGGGCGGATTGTATACATCTATCGACAGTATGCCCGAATGGGCGCAATGGATCACGAAATTCAACCCGGTGTCCTATTTTATCAGCGTGATGCGGATGGTCGTGCTCAAAGGAAGCGGCCTGGCCGATATCAAATACCATTTACTGACGATGCTGGGCTTCGCCGTGGCGTTTAACGGATGGGCGGTGATGAGCTACAGGAAGAGGAGTTAGGAGTTCTGAGTTAGGAGTCGGGGGTCTGAGGTATGAGGTCTGAGGTATGAGGTATGAGGTACGAGGTCTGAGGTATGAAAAGTTGCTTT
>CAYNSL010000095.1:0-6010 GCA_964399755.1 uncultured Chitinophaga sp.
CCATACCTAAATCGGATTTACTTAAATATGAAATCAAGACCGGTGATACGGAAGGCCTGGTCAATTTTCCCCAAACCATCCGGGGCATTAAGCTGGTGGCCCTGGTGATCGACCGTGACGAAGAGCGGAAATGGAGTTTCCGCAGCAAGGGCGATTTTGACTGCAACAGTTTTGCCAGAAAATATTTCAACGGCGGGGGGCATTTTAACGCCGCCGGGGGACGCAGCAGCGATTCGCTGGAAAAAACGGTACAGCAATTCAAACTGGCCCTGCAGGAAAATGAGAAACTCTTACAATAATAAAAGAATATGAAGCGACTTCAATTATTAGCCTGTCTCATCACAGCCGCCGCCCTGGTTACGGGCTGCGCCAAAACCTCCTACAGGAAAACAGCGGGAGGGATGCCTTATAAATTATTCCGCAGCAATGACACCCAGCGCGTGGTGCCGGGGAACTATATCAAAATTTCGGTCTTGCAGAAAGTGAAGGACAGCGTCCTGATCTCTACCCAAAAAGCCCTGCCCATTTACCTCTTCGTCAGCAACCAGGAACAGAAGCCCTATGATATTTCCGAGATCTGGCCCCTGCTGCACCTGGGCGACAGCGTGATCATCATGCAGGCCATTGACACCTTTATCAAAAGGGCGCCGCAATCGGTACCGCCCCAGTTCAAACGGGGCGACCAGGTTATTACCACCATCAAAGTGCTGGGAATTTTTACCAGCGATTCGCTGGCGCGGGCCGATGAGGCCAAAGCGCGCGAGACATACCTGCAGGGTGAGATAAAGGAAATCGAAAAATATCTTGCCGGCAAAAACATCACCGCCCGGAAAACGCCTTCAGGCGCATTTGTGGAGATTGTGCGGCCGGGGGAAGGGAATCTCGTGGATACGGGCAATTACATTTCGGTCAATTACAAAGGCACCAGCTGGTCGGGCGTCACTTTCGACAGCAATACTGATTCGGCCTTTCAGCATGTAGGACCATTTAATTTCGTGGTGGGTTCCCGCCCGATGATCAAGGGTTTTGACGAAGGCCTCTGTTTCCTGCAGAAGGGAACGAAGGCCCGTTTTTATATCCCTTCCACACTGGGTTACGGGCCATCGGGGAACCAGAATATCAAACCCTACGAACACCTGATCTTTGATATCGAAGTGCTCGATGTAAAGGATAAGGCCCCGGAAGAAAACAAGAACCCGCCCGGTAAAAAAGTTGACGAGCCTCAACAAAAAAATAAATAAGCAATCAAATAAAGTTGCAACTTTGTGCCTGTCCCGCTTGGGTGGACGGGCATTTTTTTTGCGGCCCCGTTTTTAGTCCAGCATCTGTTTTAAACCCTTTCGAACCCTGGAAAATGAACCGGTAGGTAAGTACCAAAATTTTTTGCTTGTCCTGATAATCCCCGTACTTTATGAACCCGCTGCGCAGGCAGCTTCATTAAGGTTTTGATTGCATTGTCTTGATGAAAGAGGAGTCCGTCTCAAAAATTGTCGTTCCGGGCCTGGAGGGAAGCGATTCCCGAAGGTGATGACGCCGTCTGAGATTGTTCATTGTTACCGCAATGACCTTTTTTGAGACGGCTCCTTTTTTCAGGAAGGATAGCAGGACTGCCAGAGCCTTACAGCTTCCACCGCTGCTTTTACATCATGCACCCGCAGCAGGCTGGCCCCGTTCACCAGGCCGATCGTATGCAAAACGGTGGAACCGTTCATCGCTTCTTCGGGCGATATGCCCAGCGTTTTCCAGATCATCGATTTCCGCGACAGACCAAGCAGGATAGGGGTCTTCAGTGTCCGGAACACAGGCAGGTTACGCAGCAATTCGAAATTATGCGTGATGGTCTTGCCGAATCCGAATCCCGGGTCGATCACCAGGTCCCTGATCCCCGCCAGCCGCAACGCATTCACGCGGGCGATGAAAAAATCAAGCACGTCCTTTGTTACATTTTCATATTGCGGGTTCAGGTGCATCGTGTCAGGCGTTCCCTGCATATGCATCAGCACATAGGGTACGGATAGCGCGGCCACGGTTTCCGTCATGCCCGGATCCATCGTACCGGCGCTGATATCATTGACCAGGCAGGCGCCCGCGGCTACCGCTTCACGGGCCACGGAGGCATAGTATGTATCTATGGATATAAAGGCATCGGGAAAATTTTTATGCAGCGCTTCCACCGGGGCGATCACTCTCTTCAATTCCGTTTCCGCGCCGATCCTTTCACTGCCCGGTCTTGTGCTTTGCCCGCCGATATCGAGAATGCCCGCGCCCTCTTTCAGCATTTGTTCGGCAGTACGCAGGAGGCTGCCTGTATCGGTAATACGGCTGCCCCCGTAAAATGAATCGGGGGTAAGATTAAGTATGCCCATCACTACCGGTGGATCGAGGGGGAGCAGCCTTCCTTTGCAATTGAGCGTAAACATTGCGCTTTGTTCGCTATTTTTGAACCTAAAGATATGATAGTCATATTTGTCAAATAGGTCATATTGGTCATATAGGTCATATAGGTCAAATAGGTCATTTTGGTCTTATTAGTCATATTCACTTTCCTGGTCTGACTGATATGACTGATATGACCAATATGACTGATATGACTTATTTAACTGAAATGACTTATTTCACTTATCTGACACATTGACCTCTATGACCCCGACCAGCAAACAATACGACCAGGCCATTCATTCCTGCCGGGAGATCTTTTTAAAAAAGGCGGCCGACTACGGCACGGCCTGGCGGGTGCTGCGTACCATTTCCATCGTTGACCAGATCTTTATCAAGGCCCAGCGCATCCGCACCATCCAGCAAAAAGGAGAGCAGAAAGTGGCCGATGGGATCGCTGCCGAATTCAAGGGCATTATCAATTACGCCGTGATCGGGCTTATTCAATTGGAGCTTCCCGAAAACGCTCCCGAAGAAATGGAACTGGATAAAGTATCTGCACTTTACGATAAGCAGGTGGCCCAGGCAAAAAGCCTGATGGAGGATAAGAACCACGATTACGGGGAAGCCTGGCGCAGCATGAGCCAGGAGAGTTTCGTAGACCTGGTGCTGATGAAACTGCAGCGGATCCGGCAGATTCTCAGCAACGAAGGGAAGACCCTGGTCAGCGAAGGGATCGACGCCAATTACCTCGACATTATCAACTATGCGGTATTCGCACTGATACTGATGTAATATGAAAACAACCGTTAACATCGCACGGGTGATCGTAGGATTGCTGTTTATTTTTTCCGGACTGGTAAAGGCCAATGACCCACTGGGACTGAGTTATAAGATGCAGGAGTTCTTCGATCTCTGGGGAATGAACCGTTTTAATGGCTGGACCCTGCTGATGTCGGTCCTGATGAACGCATTTGAAATCATTGCCGGTTTCGCCCTGCTCCTGGGCTGGCGCATCCGGTTGTTCAGCTGGCTGCTCTTGCTGCTGATCATCTTCTTCACCTTTCTTACCGGCTACGCCTATTTTTCCGGGAAATTCAAAAACTGCGGTTGTTTCGGAGATTGCCTGCCTATCACGCCGAAGGCGTCATTCCTGAAAGATATCGGTCTGCTGGCCCTCATTGGTTTCCTGTTCTGGCAACGCGACAGGATCAGGTCGCTGTTCGGCGAAAGCGCCACCACGCTTGGCATGTTTGGCATCACGGCGCTGGCTTTCGGTCTCCAGTGGTATACGCTTACTTATTTACCGGTCAGGGATTGCCTTCCCTTTAAGAAGGGAAACAATATCACGGAAAAGATGAAACCGCCGCCGGGTGCGAGACCCGATAGTTTTGCCATCGTGTTCGTTTACGAGAAAGGAGGAAAGCAGTTTGAATTTGCCCCTGCCGAACTCCCGGCCGACCTCGATACCTACAAATTCATCAGCCGTAAGGATAAACTCATCCGGAAAGGGAATGCCGAGCCTGCCATCAGGGGTTTCTCACTGTCAGGGTTAAGCGATATTGATTCCACCTCTTTTGTGTTGTCGCAGCCTTATGCGCTCCTGCTGTTCTGCGAAGATTTTTCAACGCCTTTTTCAAAATGGGAAAAGAAATTCAGCGCCGTGTATGCCGATGCCACCGCGAAAAATATTCCCGCTTTCATGATCACATCGCAACCCGGCAAAGCAGCCAGTCATATTGCGGGCACTTCCTTTGCCGGCATCCCGGTCTTTACATGCGATTACACGGCCATCCGCACGGCGGCCCGTACCAATCCCTGTCTCTATCTTTTAAAAGAAGGTACCATCCTCGGCAAATGGAGCTATCATGAATTTTCAAAGGCAAGGGAACTGCTGAAAAATGCGGAGACCCAAAAAAAACCGGACGCAGCACCCGCAACCAGTAACCAGTAACCAGCAACCAGTAACCAGCAACCAGCAACCAGTAACCAGCATGCTCAATTACATCACCAAAAAAATCGCTTATGGCCTGCTGGTACTGATCGGGGTGGTGGTGCTTGTGTTTTTTTTATTCCAGGGATTTGGAGATCCCTCAAGACTGGTGATGGGACAATCGGGCGATTCGGCCACACAGGCCAATATCAGGAAGGAATTATACCTCGACCAGCCGAAATGGAAACAGTTCCTGTTTTATCTCAACGATGTTTCACCCCTTTGCTTTCACAGCCGCGAAGATATCGCGACTAAAAAATTGCGGGGATTATTCATCGGCGGTAAACATAAATTCGGTATCAAGATCCCTTATCTCCGCAAATCCTATCAAAGCAAACGCGAGGTCTGGAATATCCTGATGCAGGCGCTGCCCGGCACGCTGATGCTGGCGGTGGCGGCCATGTTCATCGCCATGCTGATCGGTATCCCGCTGGGTGTCATGGCCGCGGTAAAACAAAATACCTGGCTCGACACATCGGCCATCTTCTCCAGTATCGTGGGCATATCCGCGCCTTCTTTTTTCATGGGCATCATCATGGTCTATATATTCGGTTTCCTGCTCAGCGATATCACGGGTCTGCATATCGCCGGAAGCTGGTTCGCGATCGACGATGATGGACACAGGCGGCTGACCCTGCAAAACCTGGTGTTGCCGGCCGTCACGCTCGGCATCCGCCCGCTTGCCATCATTACGCAATTAACCAGGAGCGCGATGCTGGATGTACTGGACCAGGATTATATCCGCACCGCTTATGCAAAAGGCCTGGGCCGGCGGGCCGTGATCTGGAAACACGGGCTGCGAAATGCACTGAACCCTGTTATTACCGCCATTACGGGCTGGTTTGCCGAATTGCTGGCCGGGGCCTTTTTCGTTGAATATATTTTCGGCTGGCAGGGTATCGGTAAGGTAACGGTTGACGCGCTGGAGAAACTGGATTATCCCGTGGTGATGGGGTCGGTATTATTATCCGCCACTTTCTTCATCCTGATTAATTTACTGGCCGATATTCTCTATGGCGTGGTGGATCCGCGGGTGCGGATTCAGTAAACCGGCCGGGGCACCCCAAAAATCATTGCACGATCACTTCGCTGATCACTTGCTGCTTCAGCGCCTCATTCACCCTTTGCCGGATCTTGTCGCGCTGGTAGATCAGTTCATTTTTTAGCGGGGCCACATGCGTGGTGATGATCAGTTTGTCGCCGATGATCTGCAGTTTATCGGTGTAGCGGGCGATGGTCTTGCCCATAATCTCTTCCCATACATCTTCGATCTGCAAAGCCTGGATGCCGCCCTTGATCCGGCTCCCCTCGAGAAATTTTTGCATCGCTTCGCGGATTGAATATTCGCCCATGTGACAAAGTTAGAGGTTTAGGGGAGAAGGTTTAAGGTCTAAGGTTTAAGGTTGGGTCGTTTTAATGTAAGATTCTTCACTGGATGCGGGGTGTATTTTTCAGATTGCTTATTATAAATTGCACATTGATTATTGCCCATTGCCCTTTGTCCATTGTCCATTGCCCATTGCCCATTGCCCATTGCCTATTGTCCATTGCTCTTTTCCCAATGCTAATTGTACACAACTCGCAGCTCATGGCTCATAGCTCATAGCTTACTGCCTATTGCCCATTGCCCATTGCCCATTG
>CAYNSL010000095.1:6110-13692 GCA_964399755.1 uncultured Chitinophaga sp.
ATTGCCCATTGCCCATTGCCCATTGTCTATTGCCATTGCCTATTCCTCATTTCCCATCCTCCAACTCCAGCATTTCAAACGCGAGCCCCATCGCCGCCAGGTGCGCCCGCAGTCTTTCCGCGTTGGTATCGGTAATGAATACCTGTCCCTCGTTTTGGAGGCAGACTTTCTCCAGCAGGTTGCCCATTCTTTCTTCATCCAGTTTTTCAAATACATCGTCCAGCAATAACAGCGGCGCGAATCCTTTTTCATTTTTCAACACTTCCATTTCGGCCAGTTTGAGGGCGAAGAGCAGGCTTTTCCGCTGGCCCTGGGAAGCGATGTTTTTAAACAACTGCCCGCCGAGCCTCGCTTCGAGTTCATCGCGGTGGATGCCGAAATTGCTGCGCTGGCTAAAGAGGTCTTTTTGTCTTCCCGCCGTGAGCAACTCGGGAAATGATGCCTGTAACAACCCGGATTCATAATAAAGCTGCAGGTCTTCCTCCCGGCCCGCGATGAGGGCATACAGGGCGCGGACCTGCGGCAGGAAAGAAAGCAGGAATTTTTTGCGGGTGTCAAATATAAAAGTACCGGGAACAATGATCTGTTCATCCAGTACGTCAAGCAGTCTTTCGTCCCGGTTACCCGATTCCGCGAAAGCGCGGAGCAGTGAATTGCGCTGTTGCAGGAGTTTAAAATAACGGATCAGTTGCTGCAGGTATTCGCCATCAAGCTGCGATAGCAGGGCGTCGATGAATTTTCTTCTTTCCTCGCCGGTGCCTGTGATCAGTGAGGCGTCGTCGGGGGCAATGACTACGCAGGGATAATGACCGATATGCTTTGAAAATTTATCATATCCCGCTTCGTTGATCGAAAATTCCTTGCGGCCGGTTTCCCGCAAAATGCAAACGGCTTTTTCGGTCTTTCCCTGCCGGCTAAATTC
The DNA here is from genome assembly GCA_964399755.1 of uncultured Chitinophaga sp. Taxonomy (GTDB): domain Bacteria; phylum Bacteroidota; class Bacteroidia; order Chitinophagales; family Chitinophagaceae; genus JJ008. The sequence continues at coordinate 7,033 of CAYNSL010000095.1, forward strand.
CCCCTCGATCCGGAATCCGGTTTCACCCTGTTTGATATTACCTGCATCCAGCCTCGAAAAATAACTCCGCGTAAAACAGAGATAATGGATCGCATCCAGCAGGTTGGTCTTGCCCGCCCCGTTACGCCCGCAAATACCTGTAACCCGCTTACTGAATGTAAAACTGCGGTTAGCGTAGTTTTTGAAATGAACCAGCGACAGGTGCTGAAGACGAAGCATTGGCGCAAGTTAAGGGAGAAGGGACAAAGAGGGGGAGTGGGGAGGGGTTAGTGGCGAGTGGCGAGTAGGGACCCGATAGTTATCGGGCATGTCTTGATAGTACTGGTGTAACTATATGTTTTGCAGTTCCTGCTTATCACGGACCCTCGCTCAAATCTCACCACTCATAGCTCGCGGCTGATTCCTGATAGTTTACAGCAATTCAACCCCCTGTGAACCAGCCCCTCTCCGGCATGATATTTCTGTCGCCAACTAACTGAAATTGACTTCTTTCCCTTATTTTTGCGGCTCAATTTTTTGCCGGTGGCCCTTAAATTTTCAAAGGAAACTTACCTCTACTGGTATGAACTGATGCAGCTGATCCGCCAGTTTGAGCTGGCAGCCGAGGAGAAGTACAAAATGGATGGCAAGATCCGCGGTTTTTTCCATGCCTATGTGGGGCAGGAAGCCATCGCGGGGGGATGTATGACCGCCACCAGGCCCGAAGATCTTTTTATCACGGCTTACCGCGATCACGGGCTGGCTATCGCCAAAGGCGTGTCGGTGAACAGTTGCATGGCCGAACTCTATGGCAAGGCAACGGGCTGCGCCAGGGGCAAGGGCGGTAGTATGCACTTTTTCGGCAAGGATGTGAACTTTTACGGAGGACATGGCATCGTGGGTGCGCAGATAGGAACAGGGGCGGGACTGGCATTCGCGGAACAATACCGCGGCACGGATAACGTGGTGCTTTGTTTCTTTGGCGACGGCGCGGCCAGGCAGGGTATGCTGCACGAAACCTTTAACCTGGCCATGCTCTGGAAACTGCCGGTGATCTTTATCTGTGAGAACAACAACTACGCGATGGGCACATCGGTAGAACGCACATCCAATGTGATCGATATCTATAAACTGGCCGATGGTTACGAAATGCCGGCAGATACGATCGACGGGATGACACCCGAAAGCGTTCATGATGGAATCGGGAGAGCCGTGAAAAGGGCGCGTGAAAAAGGAGGGCCCACGCTGATCGAAGTGAAAACATACCGTTACAAGGGACATTCCATCAGCGACCCGCAGAAATACAGGACTAAGGAAGAAGTGGATGAATATAAAAGCCGCGACCCGATCCAGCAGGTGCTGAAAACGATTCTGGAAAACAAGGTAGCCACACAGGCCGAGATCGACGCGATCAACGCAAGGGTGGATGGGATCGTGGCGCAGTCCGTGCAATTCGCCGAAGAAAGCCCGCTGCCCGACGACAGCGAAGTGCTGAAAGACGTTTATATGGATCCGCACTATCCCTTTATTGTCGATTAAACAATTAAAAAACGAAAACAGGACATACATTATGGCAGACAAGAAAATATCGGAGGATACCGGCGAACTGATCATCGCGAAGGCAAAGGATTTCTGGGGACGTTACGGCAAATGGACGACCATCGCGAGCGTGGTGGTGATCCTGCTGCTGGGCGGATGGTACGGGTACCAGAAATATATCAAAGAACCCAAAGAGAAAAAAGCCGCCGAAGTGATGTTCAAGGCCGAAGAATATTACCGGATGGATTCGGTGAGCAAGGCGCTGAACGGCGACGGACAGCACTGGGGCTTCCTGCGCGTAATCGATAAATACAAAGGCACCGATGCGGGAAAAATGGCGGAATTCTATGCCGGCAGCTGTTACATCAAACTCAACGATAACGAGAAAGCCGTTGCGCACCTGAAGAAATTCTCCACTTCTTCCAAACCCCTGCAAGCGAGGGCTTATAAACTGCTGGCCGATGCCTATGCCGACCTGGGCAGGAACAAGGAAGCACTGGAATATTACAAAAAGGCCGCCTATCATTTCGACAAGGACGATCCCTTTGCGGCCGAATGCCTGTTCCTCGGCGCTTACCTCGCGCAGAAACAACTGAACGACCCGAAAACGGCCATCGAACTGTACAAGGAAATAAAAACAAAATACCCGCGCACGCAGCAGGGATTCGATGCGGAAAATTACCTCGCACAACTGGGCGTGTACAGCATCGACAACTGATCATGGCCGATATTTCCAACAGCAAACTATTTGAACCCGGCGCAGGCATCCTGAAAAAGGATGCCTGTATCGTTCTGGTGAAAACCGAATGGAATGCCGCCATCGTCGACCAACTCGAAAAAGGATGCCGGGAGGAACTGGAAAAAAGGAATGTAAAAAAAATTATCACGGTCACCGTCCCCGGCGCATTCGAGATCCCCTTTGCCATCAAACAATACTGGGAAAACGCGGGTAAAAAGAAAAGACCCGACGCCTTTATCGCCCTTGGCTGCGTGATCAGGGGAGGCACCCCGCATTTTGAATATGTATGCCGGGCGGTAACCGACGGTGTGCTGCACCTGAACCTGATGCTGCCCGTACCCATACTGTTCGGCGTGCTCACGGTGGATAATGAACAGCAGGCGCTCGACCGAACCGGTGGCGCCAGGGGCCACAAAGGTGCCGAAGCCGCTATGGCCGCGGTAAAGATGATATCTTTAGTAAAAGGAAAGGATTAATAAACCCGCGTGAACGTTCAGCTTTTCATACCCTGTTTTGTCGATCAGCTTTTCCCCGGTACGGCCTTCAATATGATCAAAGTGCTGGAGAAAGCGGGTTGCACCGTATCCTACAATACCGCGCAAACCTGCTGCGGTCAGCCTGCCTTCAATGCGGGCTACTGGGATGAAGCCAAGCCCGTTTGCCAGAAATTCCTGAAAGATTTCAGCGGGACCGGCTACATTGTTTCCCCCAGCGCGAGCTGCGTGGGTTTCGTCAGGAATTATTATGGCAAGCTCTTCGAAAACTCTTCCCGGCACCACGATGTGCAGGATACCGCGAAACGCATCTTTGAATTATCCGAATTCCTGGTGCAGGTATTAAAAGTGGAAGACCTGGGCGCTTCGCTGGCGGGCAGGGCAACCTACCACGACAGCTGCGCCGGCTTGCGCGAATGCCGCATCAAAACCGAACCGCGTAAGCTCCTGTCGCATGTAAAAGGACTGCAACTGGCGGAAATGAACGACGTGGAAACCTGCTGCGGTTTCGGCGGTACCTTCGCCGTAAAATTCGAGGCGATCTCCGTGGCGATGGGCGAACAGAAGGTGGAAAACGCACTCGCCACCGGCGCGGAATACCTGATCTCCACCGATCTTTCCTGCCTGATGCACCTGCAGGGATATATCAACCAGAAAGGATATAGCCTGAAGACCCTGCATATCGCGGATGTACTCGCGAATGGTTACTAGGATTAGTTTTAAGTTTTAGGTGTTAGGTGTTAAGTGAAGTGAATATTACATTTCATGAATTATTCCTTTTGTTCATAAGCCATCTCATAATTGATTTTTTACTAAAAGGGATGACCGTAAGTATAGAATATTTGAAATCTATTCCTTCCCGCCTTCCCGCCTTACCGGCCATTAACTCATTCGTCGCATCAGCCATCATCACCAATCATTCTCCAGCAACTTAAAACTTAACACCTAAAACTTAAAACCAAAAGTCATAGTCCTGAGAAATAATCGTATCCTTTTTTATCCGCCCAGTAATCCGGCGTCCGTTTGTTATCGAAATACATATACCCGATCCGCTTCAGGCTCTTCACGCCATATTTAACGGGGATGACCAGGCGAAGCGGGTAACCCTGGTTCAGGGGCAGTGGTTTCCCGTTCAGTTCATAACAGAGCAGGGTCTGCGGGTGCAGGGCGCTGGGCATATCGATCCCGACATAGTATTCCTTGTCAGGCGTGGCCAGCCCGAGGTATTGCATGGCCGATTCTTCTGTCAGGCCAAAAGCATCCATGAACGCCGAAAATTTCACGCCGCCCCAGTGCGTGATCTGGTTCCAGCCTTCGATGCATTTGAAATTGAAAACGATCTCCGTCTTCGGTAATTTTTTGATATCATCCAGGCTGATATGCAGGGTATCTCCATTTGCGCGGATCACCTGCATGGCCCAGTTGGCGGAATCAAGCGGCGCGCGCAGGCCCAGGTTGCCGTTGACGCGGGCGGGATTGGCGGCTGCGGAAACGGGATAAATTTTGGCCAGGTGCTTGTCGGATAGCCAGTGGCTGAAGATCCTTTCATTCATATCCAGTACGGCCCGCAGGGGCGGACTGGTCTTTCCCGATCCGGAGGGCTGGTGCCGCAGCCATTTCCAGCCGGCGATAGCCGCCGCGCCGAAAACAAAGAAGAAAAAAAAGGAGATGACCGTTTTCTTGACGATCAGCTGGTTCACGTTCAGCCGCGCGTCCCTTGTAAAAACGGTACGGAACAGGTTGGCCATATTAAGAGGGTTTTTGGTTTTCATCCGCCGCGGCGGGTTCCTTTATTTTTTCCACCTCAAATCCCGTGATCATCGCGCGGAAATTATTCCAGCCCGCCAGTATCACCTGGATGATATGCACCAGGAAGAACAGCACATAACCGATGGTGAGCGCAAAATGCAGGATACGCGCCATTTTATAGCCGCCAAGCAAAGCGCATAACCATCCCAGTTGTACCGGCTTGTAGATCGCCAGCCCCGTCAGGACAGATCCGATCCCCATCAGGATGATGGCGCTATAAGCGATCCGCTGCGCCGCGTTGTACTTTCCCCGGGGCGGTTTTGATTTGCGGATACGCAGGTCGTGCAGCAATACCTGCCAGGCTTCCCCAAACGAACGCCGGTTGGGTAACAGCAAGCGCCATTCACCCGAAAAAACCGTATACAGCACGTAGACCAGCCCGTTCAGGAAGAACAGCCACATGAAAAGAAAATGATAGGCCATGCCCTCCGACAAGCGGTAGGGGATATGCAGGGCTTTGTAAAAGGAATCTGGAAAAAATTTAAGTAAGGTCGTACTGCCAAACCCGATCTTATAAACCGAATTAGCCCAGTAGATCAGCAAACCGCTCCAGATCATGACCCCAAGCACGGGAAAATTGACCCAGTGAAACCAGCGAATGGCGAGGGGGTGTTTTTTGACGATTCTTTTCATGGACCGGCCTTTCTCACGGAGAAGATACGATTATCGCGGGCGGCTGCAAAAATGAAAATTATTCCAGTGGAATTTTGTCAGCATGGTGACGAAAAAAAATAAAAGTCAAATTTGTCAAATAAGTCATATCAGTCCTATTCCCGGCCGGGGCCAATAAAACTGATATGACCTATTTACTTATATACTTATTAACTTATTTACTTATATACATATTTACTGCACACCCTACTTCGGCATCAACACCCTGTCCACCACCTGGATCACGCCATTGCGCTGGTACACATTTTCAATGGTGATGGTAGCCATTCCGCCCGTTTCATCCTTGAGCATATACTTCCCGGATTTTTTCATCACCCACAATTTTCCGCCGGCCACGGTGGTCAGTTCCGCGGTACCCTTTCCCTTTTTGATCCAATCGTCGAATTCTTTCGTGCCCAGTCGCCCCGCCACCACATGGTAGGTGAGGATGCCCGTTAGTTTCATTTTGTTTTCAGGCTTCAGCAGCATATCCACAGTGCCCGCGGGCAGGAAGTTAAATGCCGCGTTGGTGGGTGCGAACACGGTAAAGGGCCCGGAACCCTGCAGGGTTTCCACCAGCCCTGCCGCTTTTACGGCCGCTACCAGGGTTGTATGGTCTTTTGAATTGACCGCGTTCTCCACGATGTTTTTCGAAGGATACATGGGCGCGCCGCCCACTTCCACGGTCTTTTCATCCATCATCGTTTGCGCGAAGGAGACCTGCAGGGCCAGGAGGGCCGCGAACAGCAGCCCCGGTTTTTTCAGTGATTTCATGTGTTGTTTTTTTAAATGAAGAAAATTGAACAGCAGGATAAATACGACTATGCCTGCTGCCCGGATTGAAAGGCCGGTATTATTTTTTCTGGCGCGATACCGTACATTTGAAAACCATTCTTAAATTTTCCCCGTATGGCTTACTGGCTCGTTAAATCAGAACCCTCCCTGTACAGCTGGGATTCATTGCTAACTGAAAAACAAACCTGCTGGAGCGGCGTTCGCAACTATGCCGCCCGTCTGCACCTTCGCAATATGAAAATAGGGGAGGAGGTCTTTTTCTACCACAGCAACGAAGGCACGGATATCGTGGGCGTTGCGGTCGTATCGCGCGAAGCCTATCCCGATCCCACGACGGATGACGAACGCTGGGTGGCGGTTGACCTGAAACCATTGAGGTCATTAAAGAAACCCGTGCCGCTCGACCGCATCAAAAAAGACAAGCGGCTTGCGAATATGGCCCTGGTGCGGATCGGCCGGCTATCCGTGCAGCCCGTTACCGAAGCCGAATGGGAAGTGGTGATGGAGTTGGCGGGAGAAGATAAGAGATGAGAGTTGAGAGATGAGAGTTGAGAGATAAAAGTTGGGGTCGTTTATTTTTTATAGTGTCCGCAGGTTATAAGGAGTATGTTCAATAAAGTGTGTCAATTTGTAAATTTATGACACATGAAAGAG
>CAYNSL010000096.1:0-3518 GCA_964399755.1 uncultured Chitinophaga sp.
CATATCGGTTCGCCCAACGGTTCTGCTGAAGAGGACCTGCGCCGTACGGTCCGCGACATCAACGCGATGCCGGATATCGCCTTCGTGGTGCTGACCGGCGATATTACCGAACTGGGCACCAATGAGGAACTGGCGCTGGCCAAACAGATACTCGACAGCCTGCAGGTGCGCTGGTATATTATCCCCGGCAACCACGACAGCGGCTGGAGCGAAAGCGGCGGCACGATGTTTACCACGGTATTCGGCGCCGATAAATTCAGTTTCGAGTATGCCGGGATCCGTTTTCTCGGCTGCGCATCGGGACCCTATGTGCGGATGGGCGACGGTCATGTGCCGCGCAATGCCGTGAACTGGCTCGACAGCTCGCTGCAAAAACTCAACCCGGGCCAGCCCGTCATTTTCCTGAACCATTACCCCATCGACGAGGGGCTTGATAACTGGTACGAGATCACCGACCGCCTCCGCCGTTATAATACATGGGCCATTCTTTGCGGGCATGGTCATGCGAACAAAGCCATGAAATTTGAAGATATCCCCGGCGTGATGGGACGTTCCAACCTGCGCGCCAAAGCGGCCATCGGGGGATATAACCTGGTGGATGTACGCCCCGATTCCATCATTTTTTCGGAACGGAGACCGGGGTTGGAGACATTGCAGGCATGGACGTCGCTGAAAATAGAAACGCGGTATTACCATGCGGAAAAAACTTTCAAACGCCCTTCTTACGCTGTCAACGAACAATACGCGGCGGTAAAAGAAAGCTGGCGTTTTTCCGCAGATGCCAATATCATATCAACCCCCGCCATGGCCGGCGATGATATCATTGTGGGCAACCAGAACGGAGAAGTCATTTGCCTCTCGGCCGTGTCGGGCCTGAAAAAATGGTCGTTTCAAACGGGCGCCAGCATCTTCTCCTCGCCCGCGGTAAAGGGAAACAGGGTAGTGCTGGGTTCCGCCGACGGGAATATTTATTGTCTTGATCACCGTAGCGGCGACCTGCTATGGAAAACTAATACCGGCGCCCCCGTGCTGGGCTGCCCGCTGATCGAAGAAGGAACGGTATTTATCGGGGGCAGTAAAAAATTCTTCGCGCTGCAGTTAAAGGATGGTAAAACGAAATGGACCTTCGACAGTTTGCGGGGCCCGGTGGTAAGTACGCCGGTATATGCCGGCGGCATGATCATTTTCGGGGCCTGGGATACTTATCTCTACGCCTTGCAGGCGCGTGACGGCAGCCAGGCCTGGAAATGGAACAATGGCTCGCCCATCCGTAATTATTCCCCTGCGGCCTGTACACCGGTTATCGTGAAAAATACCATTTACGTAGTGGCGCCCGACCGTTATATCACGGCCATCGATCTGGCGGGCGGAAAAACCCTCTGGCGCAATAACGACGCCACCGTGCGGGAATCGATCGGTGTATCGGAAGACGGGAAATGGATCTACGGGAAGACGATGCAGGATACGATCGTGGCATACGCGGCACTGCGGGAAAAACAATCCGCCGCCTGGAAAATGCACTGCGGTTTCGGGTATGAACATGTGCCTTCGATGCTGGTGGAAAAGGACGGGCAGGTTTTTTTCGGCACGAAGAACGGCGTTGTGTATTGTATCGATCCCCTTACGCAAAAAATAAACTGGGCCCATAAAATCGACAATTCAATGGTGAATACGGTTCGGGTGGTGGACAGGAACAATCTTATCGCGTCGACCATGGACGGGAAAGTGGTATGGTTAAAACGGGAGTAACGACGAAAGGAGAGATTAATATTTAATCATTTCTTAAACACACAAATAATTTCTTTTAGGAGATCGGGTGAGGGATATTCAGTGAAGCGTCAGAAGATCTGGTTATCCTGCGAATGCATCTGCGGATGGCGTTCATCCCATTTTTTGAACAACCATTTTATCATGAGGGTGAAGGCGCCCAGCCCCAGGCTGAACAAGCCGATGCGGAGCAGGATGCGGATAGTAACGCCATCCAGCAATTTCATCGCCCCGGTAAAGGCAAGAAAACTGATCCCCGTTACCAGGAAGAAATTTGTGATTGAAAATTCCCGCATCCTTTTTCTGCTTTTTGGTTCTTTCATCGTATAACGATTGAAAGTGTCCTCAAAATAACGAACAAGAAGCTTGCCAGCCAACACTTTAAACCGGCAAGGGCTGAAATCGGGTAGGTTTACTCAAGCGCCCTGATCGTATAATTACTTTAGAGCAAAAGGGCAACCGGGTTTTCCAGGTATTTTTTAAAGGTCTGCAGAAAAGCGGCCCCGGTGGCCCCGTCCACGCTGCGGTGGTCGCAACTGAGGGTCACTTTCATCACCTGTGTGGCCGCGAATCCTTCCCCTTTTCTGATGATGGTTTCTTTGATCCTTCCCACGGCCATGATACAGCTGTCGGGGGGGTTGATGATGGCGGTGAATTCATCTATATCCATCATGCCGAGATTGGAGATCGTAAAGGTATTGCCCGTGAATTCGGCGGGCTGTATTTTTTTATTGCGCGCTTTTCCGCTTAGTTCCTTGCTTTCGGCGGCGATCTGCGGTAATTCTTTCTGATCGGCAAAACGGATCACGGGTACGATCAGTCCGTCTTCCACCGCTACGGCGATGCCGATATGAACATGATGGTAGCGGCGTATCCTGTCGTTCATCCAGGAAGCGTTAACGGCCGGGTGCTGGCGAAGGGCCAGCGCGGCGGCTTTCACCACCAGGTCGTTGAAGCTGATCTTTACGGGACTGAATTCATTCAGTTGGGCGCGGGCGGCCACCGCATTGTCCATGTTGATCTCCATCGTCAGGTAAAAATGCGGCGCGGAGAATTTACTTTCCGCCAGCCTGCGCGCGATCACGTTCCGCATCTGCGAATTCGGGATATCGGTATACCCTTCTTCGCCGTTAACAGGCGCGAAAACCGGGAGCGGTTGGGTGGTCGTTGTCTGCAACTCATTTCCTGCAGCAGGTACGCGGTAGGAATCGATATCAGCCTTGATGATCCGGCCCCCGTCGCCGCTGCCATGAATATTTTTCAGGTCGATCCCTTTTTCCCGGGCCAGTTTTTTGGCGAGGGGAGATGCTTTAAGCCGGCCGTTGCTAGCCGCGGCGGGAGGATTTGCGGTTACGGGTTGCGTGGCAGTAGTTACAGGCTGAACCTCTTTGGCGGCGGGCATGGCGGCCGCAGTTGTTTTGGTACCCGGCGCTGTTCCTTTAAGTCCTTTTACGATGGCATCCACGTCCACTTTATCTTTTTCACCGATAATGCAAAGCAGGGCGTTCACGGGTATCTTTTCTCCCTGCTGCGCTCCTATATATAATAACGTGCCGTTTTTATAGCTCTCCAGCTCCATCGTGGCCTTATCGGTTTCGATCTCGGCCAGCACTTCACCCTTCTTCACGGTATCGCCCGGTTTTTTATGCCAGGCGGCGATAACCCCTTCCTCCATGGTATCGCTGAGGCGGGGCATGAGGACGACTTCTTCCATTGTTGAGAAATCGGGTTGGGGGTTGCTGGTGGCTGGT
>CAYNSL010000096.1:3618-13270 GCA_964399755.1 uncultured Chitinophaga sp.
GGCGCTGGCTGTCGACTGTTTTCCGCTGATCAACGCGGAGATATCTTCCCCGGGCGTGCCGACGATCGCGAGCAGGTCGTCGACCTGCAGTTTGCCGCCTTTTTCACTGCCGATATGTAAAAGGGTGCCGTCCTTGTAGCTCTCGAGTTCCATCGTGGCCTTATCGGTCTCGATCTCCGCCAGCAGGTCGCCCTTCTTAACCGGGTCGCCAATTTTTTTATGCCAGGCCGCGATCACTCCTTCCGTCATCGTATCGCTAAGCCGGGGCATCAGTATCACCTCCGCCATTACGGGTTAATTTTGGCCGAAATTAAGGCAAATTGGGGAATGCGAATGTGGGGAATTTGTAATTGGGAATCGGGAATTGGGGGTACCCTTGTATTCAGATTAACCTGCAGAATTTAAAACGCTATGTTACCGGTTATTTACAGCCGGTTTATCAACGATTATCCGGATTTTACTGATAAAAACTTTTTACTCCTGGCTGTCGGCTGTGTACTGTGTACTGCCGACTGTATACTGTCAATAATCCAGCTCCAGTCTTAACCGTTCTTTCAATTCTTTCACCATCGGGTATTGTTCCGCCATTTTCAGGAATTGCTCTTTGGAACTCAGCGATACTTCGGGGGCGGGCTGGTCGCCGGTAATTTCTTCCACCAGCACGTTGAACTGCAGGAGCCGGTTCTGCAGGCGTTCCTGCAGGAATGCGAATAGCCGGTTCCGGTCCTGTTCGATGAACTGCTTTTCGATATTATTGGGCGTTACCGCTTCAAAGGAATTGGCATCGCGGACCCTGAGTTGCGCGCCGGCGAAAGGTTGTACGGCCGGACTTTTTTCCCCGCGCAGCTTTGCCAGGTAATCGGCCCAGGCCTGCCGGAGCCTTTCTGCATCGAGCGGAATATTCGTGTGCCCGTTACCGTTAGTTCCTGTGTCCCTGAACTTACTGCGGATCTTGTCGAGCGCCGACAGCTTGCCGCCCGGCGCGGTTTGAGCGGTCTCTTCCGCGGGTATCATCGTTTCTGCCGGAACGGGTTTAGTTTTCCCGGCAGGCAGGTCGATGATCAGCCTGGCTTCTCCGCTGTTTTTTGTAGCGGCAGGAGGCATAACCGGTTTAAGCGATGCCGGTGAAAAGGGCCGGATGGCCGCGGTACGGAAGGCCAGCGGGGCGTCAACCGGTTTTTTTTTATGCAGCGCCGTTCCTTCCGCGCTCAGCTCGATGGCCTGCCGCAGGTAACAGAGCCTGATCAGGGCCAGTTCGGTATGCAGCCGTTTATTACGGGCGGCTTTATAATTCAGTTCGGCCTCATTGAGAATATTGAGGGCGCTGACAAGCGCGGCGGGGGAAAGTTTTTTCGCGGCTTCCATGTATTTTTCCCGGAAACCTTCCACCACATCGAGGAGCACGGCGGCTTTGGGGTCGCGGCAGACCAGCAGGTTGCGGATGAATTCGGCGAATCCGTTCAGCAGCAGGTCGCCCTCGAACCCTTTGCGGTTGATATCGTCATAGAGCAATAGCGCGCCGGAAAGGTCCTGCTGCTCCATGCAATCCAGCAGCTTGAAAAAATAATCGGCGTCCAGGATATTGAGGTGTTCAAGGGTTTGGGCATAGGCCAGTTCACCGCCGGTAAAACTCACGATCTTATCGAGAATGCTGAGCGCATCGCGCAGGCAGCCCTCGCTTTTCTGGGCGATCACCTGCAGCGAAGCCTTATCGGCCTTTATCTCTTCTTTTTTACAGATCTCTTCGAGGTGTTCCACCGTATCGTTGGTTGTGATGCGTTTGAAATCGAAGATCTGGCAGCGGCTGAGGATGGTTGGCAGTATCTTGTGTTTTTCGGTGGTGGCCAGGATAAAGATCACGTAAGAGGGCGGTTCCTCCAGCGTTTTCAGGAACGCGTTGAAGGCTGCGGCGCTGAGCATGTGCACCTCATCGATCACGTAGATCTTGTATTTCCCCGTTTGCGGGGCATAGCGCACCTGGTCAACCAGTTCGCGGATATCGTCGACCGAATTATTGGAAGCGCCGTCGAGTTCGAAATAATTCATCGACGTGCCTTCATTAAAGGAAAGGCAGGAATGGCATTCGTTGCAGGCCTCGCCGTCGGGGCGCTGGTTTTCGCAATTGATGGTTTTGGCCAGGATCCGGGCGCAGGTCGTCTTGCCCACACCCCGCGGTCCGCAGAACAAAAAGGCATGGGCCAGTTGCTGTTGTTTGATGGCATTGCGCAGCGTGGTGGTGATATGCGACTGGCCTACAACGGTGTCAAAAGTCTGCGGTCTGTATTTCCGCGCCGATACAATGAATTTATCCATACCCCTTACCCCCCTTGAATTAATCGTCAAAAAGCAAATGTAATTTTTAAATCAATACCGGGTGTGGTTTGAATTCCCGGGTCCGGTCGAACAGGTAGCGATAGGTGGTGAGGATCCGGCTGCGGTAAGTGCCGAGGGCTTCCGCCACGTTGATCATCTTGGGATTGAATTCGCCGATCCACTGCATCTCGTAGTCATCATACAGCAGTTTCCCCAGGGTGACGTTCCCGTTTTCAATTTTTGCGTGCTGGATGACCTTGCTGCCTTCGACGACCATAAAACTGTCTACTCCTTTTCCCTGCCATTCGGGTACGACACCGAATACCAGTCCCACGAATTTCCGGTTCTTCCGGGTGGCTTTGATCCAGAGAAATTTTAATTTATGTAACAGGCTGAATTTCCCGTGCAGGTATTTAAACCATTGGTTGAGGTCGGGCAGGTTAACCCAGATGGCCACGGGTTCTTCCTTATAATATACATACCAGATGATTTTTTCATCCATGACGGGTTTCATCGACCGGAACATTTTGATCACCAGTTTTTCTTCCAGTTGTTTCAGGCCCCCGTGGCCCGCCCAGGCTTTGTTGTATACGACGGTGAAATCGCGGGCATATTTTTCCAGCCGGTTCTTTTTTATATGTTCCGCGCGGAAACCGGGATCGGCGGAGATATTCGCGTGCCGCTCATAGAATTTGGGCTGCAGCCTGTCTTTTGCCTTTAAGGCGAAGCAAATCTGGTTGAAAAAATTCCGGAACCCGTAGTTTTCAAATAACTGCTGGTAATAGGGCGGGTTGAAATTCATGCAATACAGTGGCGGTATCTCATGGCCTTTTACCACCAGTCCCCACCAGCGGTCCCTTTCCCCGAAATTGATGGGTCCGTCCATCGCCTCCATACCGCGATGCAGCAGCCAGTGCTTGGCCACATCGAAAAGCATATCCGCTGCGTTCTGGTCGTTGATACAATCGAAGAATCCAACGCCCCCAATGGGTATATCATCCCCTTTGTTCTTATATTTTTTATTGACAAAGGCGGCGATCCGCCCGATGAGTTTCCCCTGGTCGTCTTTCAGGATCCAGCGCGTCACTTCCCCGTGCCGGAAGGTCTTGTTCTTTTTCGGATCAAAAACCTCGTTGATATCCTTGTCCAGGGGGCGGATATAAGCGGGATTACCTGCATGTAAGACTATATTCACCCGCAAAAATTCAACGGCCAGTTCCGGCGTTGTAACCTCGGTCAGTTGCATGGCGCAAAAGTAGGAAAGTCGCGGTTTTTCTATAACGCATCCCTTTCCCGGATTTCCGGGCTTTTGAAACGGGGAAGCCGCTTTCACCTGCTTTTTGTAATTTAAAAGTCTTTAACCGGCATATCATGAAGTTCATCCCCGTACTGGCCGTTTTTTTCCTGTTACCGGGGATGCTTCTGTCCGCCCAACCGGCCCGCAACCGTTTGCCGGAAAAAGAGCTGGCTTTTTTCCGGGAAAAGATCGACTCGCTTCCCGTAATGATCGCGCGGGGGGAAGCGAGAAGCCCGGAACATTTTTGCAGGTTTCCGGGGCACCGGCAGTATTATATCAAGGACGACCGGGAAGGTTATATAAATACGGTTACCGAACAGGCCCTTCATGTAAACGGCGTCCGGAAATCGGAATACATCCGGATGTATGTCCTGAACAAGCTGGCCAACGATTTTTATTCCAACCGGGAATACGACAGTGCGACCCGGTGCTGGCAGGAAGCTCTTGCGATCGCCCGGGCACAGGGTTTTATTCTTGATGAACTGCATGTACTCCGGCCTTCCCTCAATAACAATTATTTCCTTTCGGGCGATTACACCCATGCCATGGAGATTTCTTCCGACGGGTTGGCCAATGCCGAGAAAATCGGCGATACAAATCGTATTGCTCATTTCACGAACGTGATTGGTTATATCCATCTCCGGCAAAAAAATTTCGACGCCGCCACTCAGTATTATCAGCGCTTCCTGCTTTTGTCGGAGCGTTGGGCCGATACCTTTACCGTGGTAACAGCCTGGTGCAACCTGGCCGACCTGGCCCTGGCAAAGCAGCAATACGATACCGCCATTTCCAGCCTGCGCCGGGCGATCGCCGCATTTCAATCACTGAAAGACAGCAGTTATTATACCCCGCCCGAGCGCCGGGCTTTTTTTGCCGGGAAACTGGCGGAAGCATTCCAGTTAAAGGGAGATTGCCGCGGGGCCTTGCGCTATGCCCTTGAGGCGATCGCGATGACCGGGCTAACGAATGCAGGGTTCAATAAATATGATGTCGCCGGGTATTATATCCGGGCCGGCTCCATTTACAATTGCCTGCAACTGCCCGACAGCGCCCTGCATTTTCTCCGTTCCGGCTGGCAAATGGCCCGACAGATCATTCACCGCGAAAACCTGCGGGATGCCAGCCGGCAACTGGCGATCGCGTTTTCTCAGAAAAGAATATTTGACAGCGCCTATGCGTACCAGGCATTTTATACCCTGCTCAAAGACAGCCTGGATAATGAAAGCAACCGGCAGGAGATCCTGCAACGGGAAGCCCAATTGAAAATTGAAGAGGGGAAAAAACTGCAGCAGGCCGCGCTGGAAAAACAAAAACGCTGGCGGAATATTATTCTTGGCAGCGCCGTCTTTGCCTTTATCACGCTGGGGTTTTTATATAACCGCCGCCGCCTGCGGCAGAAAAACCAGTACCAGCGGGAATTGAACCGGCAGCAAAACGAATTGTTCAATGCCATCGCGGCGGCCCAGGACCAGGAACGGAAGCGCATTGCCGAAGATATCCATGACAGCCTCGGTTCGATTCTTTCCGCCGCCAAACTCAAGCTTTCCGCCCTGCAGGATGAGCAACCCGGGTTTTCCGGGCCATCCCAAAACTGGAAGACCATCCTCGAATTACTCGATGAAGCCTCAGCGGAATTGCGGAACATCTCGCATAATATCATGCCGGCCACGCTTTCCAAACTGGGACTGGTGGCCGCCCTGAAAAACCTCGTCAGCCAGCTCTCCTCCCATTCGGGCATACAGTTTCATTTTACATCGCATGAAATGGAAAAGCGGCTGGACGAACAAACCGAGATGAGCATTTACCGGATCATACTGGAACTGATCAATAACAGTATTAAACATGCCGGCGCCACGCGGGTTACGGTGCAACTGATCCGCCACCCCGGGTATATCAACCTGTCGGTGGAAGATAACGGGCAAGGTTTTAATTATGAAAAAGCGCTGCAGGCCAAAAAGGGAATCGGGCTGGGAAATATCCGCTCGCGGGTCGGCTACCTGGAAGGGAAGATGGATGTCGATTCCGTGCCGGGACACGGCACCACGGTGATCATCGATATCCCTTACCCGCGTTAAATACCAATATTATGGTAGAGACGCAGGCGGGTTAATAAAATATATTTGACGGCAGGCAATATGGAAAAGATAAAACTTTTGATCGCGGATGACCATGCTATTGTACGCGACGGCATCGTTTCGCTGTTGCAAACGGAACCATCCTTTGTCATTGCCGGGGTAGCCGCCACCGGTCAGGAAGTGATGGAACTACTTCAAAAAAAGGAGATCGATGTATGCCTGCTGGATATCAATATGCCCGAACTGGACGGCATGCAAACGGCCCGGCAGATCCGGGAGAAAAAACCGGGGATTAAAATAATCATGCTGACGACCTATAACGACCGCGAGATCATTTCCGAACTGGTGCATATCGGGGTGGCGGGGTACCTGCTCAAAAATTCCGATAAGCAGGAACTGGTCGAAGCGGTGCACAAAGTGATGAAGGGACGTCATTATTTCAGCGAAGAGGTGGAAAATATTATCCTGGAGGGATTGACCGGGTCCAAACAGTCCGATGTAATATCCCTGACTGAAAGGGAACTTGAAGTCGTGCAATTGCTGGCAAAAGAATTTACCAACGATAAGATCGCGGAGGAACTTCATATCAGTTATCGAACCGTGGAAACACACCGGAAAAACATCATGCAAAAAACAAAGGCGCATAACCTGGCCGGTTTGCTGAAATATGCATACGGGAACGGAATTATCCGTTAAACGGTTACAGTAAACTTATACCAATATTCCGGTAGCCCGGCATACCAGTATCCCGGTAACTAAACACAGGGGAAGGGGGTATATATTTAGTGTACAAAATTTACCGGCCATGAAGTGTAAATCCCTCCCTTGTTCCACCTTGGTAATTGCTGTGAACATATTTACCGTCATCTGTTTTTGTTTCCTTTTACCACTATTTTCTTCCTGCACCAAAGAGGCGGATCCGGATCCTGTCGCAGATTTTTCCTATACCACTTCGGGCTCCATCGTTCCCTGTACGGTAAGCTTTGAAAACAAATCAAAGAACGCGGACAGCTTTCATTGGGATTTTGGAAACGGAACGACCACTACCTCCGCCAGCCCCGGCGTTCAGTATAATGCCACAGGCACCTATACTATTACACTGACTGCATCCCGCCATGGTAAATCCTCCACCAAAACAGCCCAGATCACCGTACAACCCGCACCGCAGCCCGAAGTGACGGTTACGGCTTCCCCGCAATATGTGTACCTGCCGAATAATTGCGCCAGTTCCTTTGTGATCACCAATTCCGGCCCGGCCGGGACCATTCTATCCTATTCGGTATTGAACAGCAACACGAATACGGAGCATTTGGTTTTTACCAATCCCAGCGGCGCCCTGCCTTCCGGTGGCAGCGTAACGGTTTCCGTTTCGGTGGATCCGGCTGATATCAATGCCCCCTTTATCATAGGCTCAACCCTGAATGTGGAAGTTAATACGCCGAATGCCCTGAACCGGACGCAGACTTTTTTACCGGTATATATCCGGAGCATGGCCGACCAGGCGCAAAATCTGGCCGGCACCTGGAGCGGGACCTGGTCGGGTAACAGTTACGGTGCGGCGAATCCCGGTCAACCCTCTCCCAGCACACCTGTGAGCGGAACCTGGACCATTAATGTGCAATCCGTAAATCCTGCCGGCAATACCGCTTCGGGTACGGTTACCTGGAACGGAAATGATGCTTACTGGACCTATACGCTGGACGGAAACGGGAATATCACCAGCGCCACTTCACATCCGTTCAATGCCAATAGCTCATTCCCGTTCAGCAGTTCCAACGCAAGTTTTATCACGCCATCTCCGGGCTCGGCCTGCGACCGGTTCCGGCTCGTCATAAACGATTTCCCCGGTTCCAGCTATGGCGTATATGGTCCACGTATGGTATTGGATATGAACCTGCGCAGCAATACGGTCGTTTCAGGCGCCAGTTCCTGGACGGCATGGCCCTACACACCCGTTTATGTAAACAACCTGAGTGTAAGCCAGTCGAACGGATCTTTATCGGGGGCAAAACAATAACGTTTGATGCCGCATGATCGCAGCATCGTCTTTTAGCTTCCGGTTTTATTTGTTATTTTCATTTCATTCCCCGACAGGCCAAACCATTCACCATGAAAGCAAGTGCGATCATCATAACGGTGCTGCTGTATTTTATGTTTGCCCCGGGAACCCCGCGCGATTGTTTGAAGATCACCTGCCTGAACCCCGCCGATACTGTTTCCGTCAAAATAGGAGAGAGAAGATCGGTTTTCCTGCTGGAAAGCCCGGCAGATACGCTATCGGGTTTTGAGATCCGTTCCTCCTGCGGCTGCGAATACCCGGTATACAATAAACAAATGAAAATTTTCCCGGGTCACCCGGATACGGTTGTCGTTGTATCCTTATTAAAAGGGCATTCCGGTAAATGGCACAAACAGACGACCCTGGTCACGGGTCATTGCATCCAGGCATTCTACACCGGCCCCTGGTGGGTTGGTCAGTAAGGGTTCGAATACGGATTACCCGGCAGCAGGAGAAATCTTATATTCATGGCAGTAAGTATTTGAATAAGTTGATAGCCGCTGGCGTTCAGCCTTTCCCGCAGGCTATAAGGAATGTCAAACGGTGACAGCAGTTCAAATGCACCTGTGACAACGGTAATAAATGATGTTATGTCTCATGAATTAACATTTCATAAAAACGATAAGGACTTATCCCGCCGTTACCAGTCCGTGAGAAAAGCCATCACCATCTGTCTCACCTTCTATTGCGTGACTTCTTATGCGCAGCATTCCAGTTTTCCGCTGGATAAACTGAAAGTGAAAAGCAACCCGTTCCGCCTAAGTTATATCCCGGCAAAAAGTTTTACCAGCCTGCTGCATGCGGGCGGCGATTCGGCTTCAGGGTATTCATCCCGGATCAGTTCGGTGCTGGGTTTTTACATCAGCCAGGCCGAAGTGACCAACCGGGAGTACCGGGCATTTACGCAATTTGTAAAAGACTCGCTCGCGCATACCCTGTTGCAGCATTACAGGGCGGGAGGCGGTATCGACTGGAACAAATCCATCGACTGGAATGATGAACGGCTGGAACCCCTGTGGTTACCGCCTGAAGAACGCTTTGATGGCAGGAAAAGCCTGAACCCGGCGCGCCTCCTGTATGAAATCGACTTTTTGGGGAAGAAAGAGTGGGTCCCGGTTTACCCCGATACCCTTGTCTGGATGTCCGACTTTTCCTATTCCTATAATGAACCATTGGTAAAAAATTATTTTGCGCACGCGGAGTATGATAACTACCCGGTGGTGGGTGTGAGCCTTAAACAGGCCATGGCTTTCTGTCAATGGAAGACCGGTCAGGTGAACGGTTCACTGAAACAATCATCACCCGGGCGGTATGAAGTCATCGTGCGATTGCCCACCAATACAGAATGGGAATCGGCCGCCTTTGCGGAAAGGGACACTGTCGATTTTGTAAAAGGGAAGCAGCTGTATAATTGCAATTTCGGACCAATGACGGACCAATACGGGTTTGTGGTGAAGCGTCATAATGACGACGGGTATTTCTATACAGCCCCGGTGAAGAACTTCCCGCCGGGAACTTACGGGCTTTATGATATGAAAGGAAATGTGGCCGAATGGACCACGACAAGCAGGGAGGAAATCATGAACGCGGAAGTCAGGGCGGATAAGCTTCGGAACACATTTGCTGTAAAAGGCGGCGGCTGGAACAGCACCCCGTATTATATGCAGGCGGGCGCATGCCAGTTTTACCCGGTATCGGCCGCGCATGCTTACCTGGGATTCCGCTATGTGGTTTACGTGATCTACCAGTAAGCTTTCGGGCAAACAATCATCATATTATTATGAAAAAATACAGCCTCCTTCCATTGATCGTTTTCAGCAGCGCCGCTTGTTTTGGACAGTCCATTCCCGGCTATGTTTCGTTTATCCGGCAGGACAGCTCCATCCGTTGGGCGGCCATCTCTGATAA